>NZ_BAAIHG010000006.1:0-42777 GCF_054655775.1 Candidatus Termitispirillum reticulitermitis
ATGCCATAACAAGCTAGAGGAAACTATTAAAGCCGACAATATAACCGATTTTGTCATAGTCGCACGGCTAGCACTGCATACTTATGGTTTGACAGATTATGAGGCTCAGCTAAAGGATGATAATGGGCAGGAGCTAATATACATTACCGATAGCGGGCTAATAGGACTACCTGCGCTTGAATATGGGCTAAAATACACAATTGACCTTGTTAAAAAAGAACATCCAAACGCTAGAATATGGATACAAACGGCACCAGAAATGAACTTTGACGTAGGCGACATAGTCTATCGCAAAGGGCTTAAAGGTGAGGCTAAAATGGACAGGAAAATATACGACGACAGGCAAAGCGGGCTAATATCAGCCTTAAAACGTTTTGACGTTCGCTTAATATTGCCAGCAGAGCGTATCTGCGATGCCAAATACTGCTATGCTGTGCTAGATGACGTGGCGATGTATATGGATACTAACCATATAACACTTGATGGACATATTAAACTACGGGAACTATACGAACCCATATTTGCTAATCACTAGCACTTGCAATTTATCTAAAAATCTATATAATCCTGCCTTATGAGCTATCGTGCTGATATAGATGGGTTGAGGGCATTTGCTGTTATCTCTATAATGCTTTTTCATTTAGATTTCACCAAGTTCTTTGGTGGTGGTTACGCTGGTGTGGATATATTCTATGTAATATCAGGGTTTTTAATCACTAGTATTATATATAGTGAGATGACTGGCAACGTTCAAAAATCAAACACTGTTATGACGGGGGGGGGGGGCAGCGCTCATTAGCTAACTCTGAAGCTACGTCACACCTTGCAGGCGAAGAATATTTTCTCCCATGCGCCAGTGGGATTAAAAAATCAGGCGGGGGGTTTAGTTTTCTAAAATTTTACGAACGTAGGGTTAGGCGTATAATCCCGCCACTGGTCTTTATGGCGTTAGCGTCAACTATAGCTGCGTTTTGTCTGTTCACTATGGTGTATGCGCCTAGCTATTTTGATTCCTTAAAATATGTTTTTTCGTTCACAGCTAACATATTCTTTTGGAAAGATGCTGGCAACTACTGGTCAACGCCAGCAGTTACAAAACCATTGCTACATACGTGGTCTTTAGGAGTAGAGGAGCAGTTTTATATACTATTTCCACTAGTATTATTCCTATTGGTTAAATACCTGAATAAACACGTATTGAAAGCTTTGGTTATTCTGTGGGTTATATCCTTTGCGTTGAATGTTCATCTTATTTTTAAGCACCAACCGCTAGTATTTTATATGCTACCCTTTAGGGCGTGGGAGCTACTGACAGGAAGTATTTTAGCTATCTATCAAGCTAAATACCCTTCTTCCGCAAGAGCATATTCTTTTCTCCCACTCCCATTGCGGGCATCGACGGATGCAGGGGGGTTAAGGGTATGGGGTAATGTAGCGGGCATAGCAGGCTTACTTCTAATTTGCATCAGCGTTGTGTGGTTGGACTATGCTAGGAAAAGCCATTTTCCGGGCACTCTTGCGCTTATGCCTGTAATGGGTGCGTTTTTATGCATATCCGCTGAGGGCAGTGGCGTAGCGGGTAGGCTCTTATCTTGGAAACCATTTGTTCATATTGGCAAACTCTCATACTCAATGTATCTATGGCACTGGCCTCTAATGGTGTTTTGGAAATATCAGACTGATGAAACTGATTTAAGCCTTAAGGGTGTATTTATAGTTGTCTTGCTGACATATATCTTGTCTGTGTTATCATACAGGTTTGTGGAACAACCTGTAAGGCATAGGCAAGTGCTTGCAAATCGCAAATTCATGTTCACTACGGCTACGATGATTTGTTGTGCTATAATTGCCGCAAGTATTGCTTGGCAGACGCATAACAAGCTGCTTTTGCCTTTAGAATTTGGATATATGCCAGAGAGAATGGACTATATGAAAAGATGTGTTGAAAGAGATGTCCTTGAGTCTAAAGAAAATAAAAGTGATGAACCTATTGTGCTGATAACAGGCGATAGCTATGCTGAAACTCAGTTTCCGCTTTGGGAAAAGTTATCTCGTGGGAGTGGCAAAAGGATTGACTTTTTTATGTGCTTTGGAGCTATCCCTGGTATGCGCCTAGAAGATTCAAGGCTTTCTATAAATCAAGATAGATGCATGCATCTATTGGAGCAAGCTGTTAGAGAGGACAATATAGCGGACTTTGTGATAACCTTAAAACTTGCAACGCGACTTATTGGTTGGACAGCCTATGAAAGAAATACTCATCCCGATGAAACGGAGTATTATTACATAACAGAAAACGAACTTAAAGGTTTAAGTGCACTAGAGAATGGATTAGAACAAACCATTAAACTTGTGAAACAATATCATAAGGGTGCTAGGGTTTGGTTGCAAATGCAGCCTCCAGAGTTTCCATTTAACGTGTCTGACCACGCCGATAAGAATAAAGACACTAAAATGCTACGAAAAAACTATAATGAGCGTGTAAAGCCTATTATAGAAATATTAAATAAGTTTGGGGAAAATTTGCACCTAATAGACCTAGCCTCACGTCTATGTGACGACACGTATTGCTACGGCGTTATAGACGGAACGGTGATGTATATAGACCATGACCACATATCACCAGAGGGTGGGCTTAAATTGATAGAGCTATACGAACCTATATTTGCTAATCACTAGCACTTGCAATCTGTCTAAAAACCACCTATAATTCACCTCAATAGTTTTGTGGGGTGTTATTATGCTTGATATAAAGACTATCATCTCTGACAGAGACACTGTTCAGCGCAAATGTAATGAGCGCGGGGCAGATATTGATTTAGATGCTATCATTAGCCTAGACACCGAACGCAAAAGCGTCTTGCAAGAGGTAGAAGAGCTTCGTCGCAAACGCAATGAGCTATCCAAAAAGGTGGGCGAGCTTAAACGCAATGGGGAGGATGCCCAGAGCTTAATGAATGAAGTTAATAGCCTAGCCGCCCGCACTGACGAACTAACGCAAAGGCAAAATGATATAGAGACAAAGTTGCAATCTGCAATGCTTGTAATACCAAACCTAATAGACGACTCCGTGCCGAGCGGCAAAGACGAAAATGACAACCCTGTGTATCGCACGGTGGGCGAACCTACGCAATTTTCATTCAAGCCAAAAGCTCACTGGGATATAGGCACAGAGCTGGGGATACTAGACTTTGAACGTGGCACAAAGGTGGTAAAAGCTAGATTTACGATGTTAGTCGGCTTGGGTGCTAGGCTTGAGCGTGCACTGATAAACTTTATGATGGACTTGCACGCATCTAGGGGCTACAAAGAAACTATGCCCCCGCAAATGCTGAACCCTGCCGCTATGACGGGCACAGGACAGCTACCGAAGTTCCAAGAGGAGGCTTTCTGGTGTGAGCGGGACGACCTATACCTATCCCCTACTGCCGAAGTGCCTGTTACTAATATGTATGCAGGCGAAATTTTGCCTGAAAGTGCATTGCCTATTAAATACACAGCATATTCTGCTTGTTTCAGACGTGAAGCGGGTAGCTACGGCAAGGACGTGCGTGGACTTATCCGCCAGCACCAGTTTAACAAAGTAGAGCTTGTGAAGTTCGCTACACCAGAGACATCTATGGACGAGCTTGAGGATATGCTACTAGAGGCAGAAGAGGTGCTGAAACGGCTGAAAATACCATATAGGGTGATAACGCTCTGTTCGGGAGATATAGGCTTCTCTGCCACTAAAACCTATGACATTGAGGTGTGGCTACCTGGGCAGAATGCCTATAGGGAAATATCAAGCTGTAGTAATTGCAAGGATTTTCAGGCGCGCAGGGCAAATATCCGCTATAAAGATAAAAACGGCAAACCAGCATTCGTCCATACACTAAACGGCTCAGGGCTTGCTGTGGGCAGAACATTGGTTGCCGTGCTGGAAAACTATCAACAGGAAGACGGTTCGGTGCTAATCCCCGATATCTTAGTGCCGTATATGGGCGGGGTAGCTAAGATTACCGTTCTTTAGAGAATATCCAGCTAATGCCATCTATAAAGGGCGCACGTTTTGTGTAGCCGTGACGACGCAATGTATCTAAAACAAAAACATCTTTCTGCCTTGGAGAAAGAAAAACGATAATACTTTTATCGGACTTTACGTGTTCTAATGCTCTATTGAACGCTGTTTCGCTAGATTCTATATTTATAGATTCACGCAAGTTCATAGCGACTAGCACCCCCACATTCGCAGCAGACACGCCGCCAATAGCGGGCATATCCCTATATGCTTCAGCAATTTTTGCATAGTTAGTGGTGGGAAGTTCGAATCCCGGGTGCATACATATCTTTTCAGGTGCCACTCTATTAAAAAAGCTAATAAAAGAAAGCATCAATATAATGCTAGCAAGCATTTTACGCGTCAAGAGACGAGTAGCCACCATACCAATAAGTTCGTTTATAAACAGAACAAGTAACAGAACCATTGGAGAAATCATTGCTACTAGATGCCACATAGAGGGGTAACGCAGGAATGCCTCAGAGCACTCATAAGCTAATATATAGACAACTATAGCTGTTGCTATACTTGCATACAGCAACACGGAACTCGTTTGTGGCGACGTATTCTTTTCACAATTATCAGAATTAGGATAGATAGGTTTAATATACAATCTAACATTATTGTAGTATAGGATGCCCATAATCGCCACTGTCAGTAAGTACCAGTTTATTATCCCTCCAAAAAGGTTGTTATTAAGCAGTACTAGCGATTGTAATAACATTTTTAAGAACAAGCTAACGCTCATTGGCTCTAAATCGGCGGGCGGAGCGTACCTTGCGTCAAAAATCGGATGTACAATAAAAATTAGATACATAATACCCGCAACTACTATAGCAGTTGCGCACTTGGCAATCTCTATAAAACGCTTATTCTTAAACAGCCAAAGGACAGGCACAAAGGATATAGCAACAAGCCACACTCCGACAGAGTTATGCGCATCAACTCCTAGAAACGTGCATATCGCCAATAGTATATACACTTTATTCGTTAGTTTCGGTTGAGTTAGTATTTCTAGCACCAAATACACCGACAGCATGCAAAAGAAAGACACAAGTGTATATGAACGTGCCCATAGAGGCGTATATATAGCCGCACTGGATGCATAAAAAATAAGTGGCAACAATGCTAACTTGCCCGACAGGAAACGTCTCGAAATGGCGTATAGTAGAACACAAATACATATATAATAGGGAACGTTAAGGAGCACTCCAATCCAGAAACTAAACGTATTTGGAAACAACATTGAGACTAGGTGAAGTTGAATATAATGAGTTGGGGAGTGGATTAGCCATCTGCTCCTTAGTTTATTCAGATGAGCTAACCCCTCATCGGACTGTGCGGTCATAGCCTCAATTACATTCTGCTGTGAATACCAAACACTGCCGTCACTGCAATTTTTACATTTGCTAATATCAACTGTTGGACTAAGGATTATTTCAACACGAGCACTATTGGCTGCCATAATACTGCCCATCTCTTCGCCTATAGCTCCTACAGCTTGGTTTCTATAGTAGGCTACAAACATCAGTTGAACGGCAATTATTATGATACATAAAGCCCAGTTCCTAGCTAATAGCCACCTGTGCAGTCCTTTGTAAAAGCAACACCAAGATATAGCTAACGCAAAGATTGAGAGCATGATAAACGGGGCAATGAAACTATTAGGCAACACGGGGTATTTACTCAAATACACTCGTTCAAGTTCCATAGAAAAGCCTGCGTTCCCATTCCATGTTGTTATCGTAAATTGTCTAGGAACACTGCCTTGTATGAGCTTTGACGAATTAAAGCCATCTTTTAATAAACTAAACGTTTTATTCACTGCTTTTCCTGACTTGTCTGTAAAAGACAGCCACGTTCCTTTATGACCGCCGTTGGTAGTATTAAGCCTAGAGATGAGCAATGACACTCGCTTGTAGTCCTTTGATGTTCTATTGCCTAAATCAACGATTATACTTGATTTATCAGATGTATCGCTACGCAAAACATTTTTGTCCACGCCGACTACACTGAAGTTGTCTAAGTTTTTATATAGTTCTTGCTGTGATATTTCTAGGTGCTTCTGCCACTTCAGAGGGACTGCATCTGTTCTGCCTACATAGACGAATGATAGAAGTGCATAGATGCAAACAATGACTACTAGTGATATGAAAATGAAGAGTAAATGTCTAAACTTGTTGACGTTAAAACTATGCATAGACAGCTACCTCCACAGAGGCAACTGCCCAAGACCCGCACGAGCATTGATTATGCGGGGGGGGGGGGGGTTGAGATACTTATTGTTATTGTGTTTTCAGACTTCATAAACGCTCCTCCTTTATAAACGCTCATCAGCTGTTCTTGCTCGTTCCCAGTGCCAAGTGTCCTTTACCATATCAGTCAGCGTTCTTGTGGCTTGCCAGCCAAGCTCATGCTGGGCTTTGCTTGGGTCGCAATATGACACAGGCACATCGCCAGCGCGTCTTGCAACAACCTTATATGGTAGTTGAACACCCGTTATATTTATAAATGTATTAACAATTTCTAGGACAGAGTAGCCTTTGCCCGTTCCCAAGTTCCATGTATGTGCCCCCGTTTTATTTGCGATATAGTTAAGTGCCGCAATATGTCCCTCAGCTAGGTCGCAGACGTGAATATAGTCTCTAATGCCTGTGCCATCAGGGGTTGAATAATCGCCACCGAAGACTGATAGCTCTTTCAATTCACCCGATGCAACCTTTGCCACGTAAGGCATCAAATTATTAGGTATCCCTACTGGATTTTCGCCGATTTTGCCGCTCTCATGCGCCCCTATGGGGTTAAAATAGCGCAGAATAGCGATATGCCAGCTGTTATCAGCCCTATATAAATCTTGTAATATGTTTTCTATCATAATCTTAGTCTGTCCATACGGGTTAGTTGCCGCAGAGACAGGCGCATCTTCTCTGTATGGCAGACCAGAGTCGCCATAGACCACCGCACTGGAGCTAAACACAAAACTCTTTACCCCGTAGTGCGACATAGTCTCTAGTAGGTTGATTGCACCATATACATTATTATCGTAATATTCAAGCGGTTTTTGGATACTCTCCCCAACTGCTTTCAGAGCAGCAAAATGAATAACCGCATCAATCTTATCCTCTTCAAATATTTTTGATAGAGAAGCTCGCACGTCTGTAGTATATAGTTTAATAGGCTTGTCTGACAGCTCTTCAAGTCGTTTATGGACACTTATATCGCAATTAGATAGATTATCAGCGATAGTAACATCAAAGCCCGATTTGAGCAGGCACAACACCGCATGAGAGCCAATATAGCCCAGTCCGCCAGTCACCAATACATTCATATTACTAGGTTAGCATAATTGACAGCAATAGTCAAATTATATACAATAGCGAGTATTATGGCTATCGGCGTATTTGATTCAGGTGTCGGCGGGTTGACTATATACGGGGAATTAAGCAAAGCATTCCCCGCTGCTGATATATTCTACCTCGGAGATTGTGCGCGAGCACCCTACGGCAACAACTCCAGTGAGGTGATTACCAAATATGCCCTTGAAGATGCCTCATATCTGCTAAAAACATACCGCGTCAGTGCACTGGTAGTCGCCTGCAATACCATATCGGTCTGTGCTATACCTGCCCTAGAACAAGCGTTCAGCATACCCGTATTAGGGGTAGTTCAGGCTAGCGTGGAGAGTGGGCTTGCAATGACCAAAAATAAAAAGCTCGGTGTTATCGCCACCCGTGCCACTGTGTCAAGCGGAGCATACACCAGCGCAATAGCCGCTTATGACCCTCGCGTGCAGATTTGGCAAAAGGCGTGCCCTCTGTTAGTATCGCTGGCAGAAGAGGGGGTGTGGACAGGCGAACTGCCACGTATAACAGCTAAAATGTATATAGATGAGCTGGCTGAGCGGGGTATAGATACGCTAATACTAGGTTGCACGCACTTTCCGCTACTTGCCGATGTGATTGCGGGGGCTTTCCCCGCTATTCAGCTAGCTGACGGCACATATTCAATGGTCAAGCGGGTGCAGGCACTAATGCCCGCTAGGGAGAGTGGCAAACGCGAGGTGTGCATCACGGGCACGCCGACATCGCTAGACATCGTCAAACAGATATTGCCCGCTGGCACACCAACAAAGCTGATTAAACTATAACGAGATACTATCACCCTTTAGAGAATATCCAGCTCATTCCACCTATGAATGGCACTCGTTTTGTGTAGCCGTGCTGTTGCATAGTGTCAAAGACAGCTTGAACATCATCCTCGGATATTATTTTCCTTAGCAGACTTGCTAATTCTGTATTAGTAATATCATGTGGCACGTAGACAATAACCTGTCTATCGTCTTTAATGTCATTCAACGCCTTATTTAATGATTCCTTCATACGTGAGCCAATATCGGCAGGTATAATCATCGTTTGACGCAGATGCATATCAACATCGGGTTGAAATATGTGCTCTATAGCAATAGCAGGAGTATCCTTGTAAGAACTACTAATGGATGCATAGTCTGGAGTAGCTCTCCATACGTCAATTACGTCAATGCCATTGAAACTATAAGGGTCATACACAACGTAGCAATAACGCCACGATATGGTAAATATCACAACAATAACAGCTAGCGTTCTTTTCCATAGTATTGCATTACCAACTACACTAGCAAACAATTCTTTTGAGATGACCACTAACAATAGAACCATTGCTGGCATAATAGGGAAGAAATGATAAGTATGCACCCAATGAACAGGAGGAGCGAATTTTGCATCGGTAAGTAATGTTAGGGAGATGCCAAGCGCAATCGCAACACACTTGAGGGTTGTGCTCCTAGAGGTATTCACTGGTTTGCCACAAAATTTAACTTGGTATATACAGATGCAAGCAAATATTGCCACAATCAATAACCAATATATCAATATCCCGCCAAACAGGTCATTATTGATAACATAAGAACTAATGAATAAACGCTCAAAAAACCGATTGGTGGACATATTCATACTTGTTCTGCCAAGGAAATCAAGAAATGGTCCCGTGATAAACAGGTAATACATCACAAACCCAGCCACCAACGAGATGGCACATTTAATAATATCTTGAAATCGTTTTTGTCTGAATAGATGTATTAGCGGTATGATGGATATGCCAGCAAGCCATACTGGGATATAGACATAAGAATCAAAACCTAAAAAGAACACAAACGCTAATAGCACATAAAACCGCTTTGATAGGCTGGGTTTGTCAAGTAGAGCAAGAGCGATATATAGTAGCAACATAAAGAAAAAAGCGGGCAACATCGTTGGACGAGCCATTAAAATCATGCTGATAGCTGCATTACTAAAACCATAAAAGAGTAGTGGCAACAAAGCCAGCTTGCCCGACAGGAAACGCCTAGAAACAAGGTATAGGATAAATGCTGTGGCTACAAAATACAGCATATTCAACGATGTTGCAATCCACAAACTAAACCTGCCCATAAAAAATATTGCCGATGTCAGATGAAGCAATATGAAGTTCGTAATGGAGTATAATGAATCTCTGCTACGTAATTGATTTAAGTGCGCTAACCCTTCATCAGATTGGGCAGAAAGCTGCCTCTCAAAGTCATAGCCAGAATACCATTTTCCAAACTCTGGTTTTTGCAGCTTCTCAAAAGGCGTGTTAGTATCTAAACCCATATCCGAGCCTGAAATGTTAGCAAACATATACATAGGCATATCTTCCCATGTAAATGTTTTACACTGCTCTCTATTATAGGCGAACACAAGCAACTGAGCTAATACTATTATAACAGCCAACGCCCAGTTTCTAGCGAGTAACCAGTTATGTAGCCCCTTATATACACAGCACCAAACTATTAGCACCGCAAAGAGTGCAAGTGTGATAAATGGTGCAATAAAGCTATTTGGTAGCACAGGATACTTACTTAGATAAGCCCGCTCTAGTTCCATAGAAAAGCCACGTCCAACGTCACTAGAAAATACGTTGAATTGTGCGGGGATACCACCCTTGATTAGCTTTGATGAATTAAAGCCATTTTGCAGTCTAGTTAGTGTTCTAGCCTGTTCTTTGCCTGTTCTATCAGTGTATTGCAACCACCAACCTTTCGGATAGTAGTTAGTAGTGTTTAGTCTAGCAACAACTAATGATAATCTAACATAGTCCTTTGCTCCTCTATCTCCTACATCAACCCTTATAGTTGCGTTATCAGAATTACTCCTGATAACGTTCCTGTCAACACCAACTATGCTGAAGTTATCTAGGTTACTGTATAGCTCTTTCTGTGATATTTCTAAATGTTTCTGCCATTTCAAGGGCACTGCATCCGTTCTGCCTACATAGACAAAGGACAATAATGCATAGATACAGAAAATGGATACTAACGATATAAAGACGAAGAATAGATGTCTAAACCGATTAAAGAAAGTATTGACGTTAAAACTATGCATAAACAGCTACCTCCACAGAGGCAACTGCCAAAAATCCGCACGAGCATTGATTATGCGGGGGGGGGGGGTGAAGATGCTTATTGTTATTATGCTTTCGGTCATTATGTATGCTCCTTATAAAACAAAGTGGGGGGTATTGTATGCGAACTGCAAGACGTTGTCAAATGTTTTTATCGCTCCCACCCGCAAAGCCTATATTCTGCACTATCTTTATCTACTATAAGGACTGGTGTGTCGTTTTGTACGCATAGTGTTTCTATTCGTTCTAGCGGCGACAGGTAGTAGATTGTCGCTAGCGCATCTGCCAGCTCTGCTGTGTCAGCGACCACGCTTACACTCTTGTAAGAACCTTCTATAGCTCCCAGTTTAGCATCAAATATGTGCGACACATCGTTTCCTGACGTATCAGTAAAGTTCCGTTCGTAACTGCCGCTGGTTGCCAGTGCCCTATTGGAAAGCATTAGCTTGGCGATATATTCCTTTTTCTTATCAGGGGAGGCAATAGCAGTGCTCCATGCGGTATTTTCGCTTTTCATACCAGCGGCGTATAGGTCGCCCCCAGCGTTTATAATAAAGTTTTTGAGTCCCTTGTCTCGTAAAAATCTAACCCCTTCGTCCACGATGCTACCCTTAGCAAAGCCACCTAAATCAACATTTAGACCATTACCATTAGCAAAAAAACTCTCATTAGCAACGTGAAGCTCCACTTTACGTGTTTTGATTAGCTCTAACGCCAGTTTTATCTCGCTAGTAGCGGGGGTGCGGAAAGGTCCCTCTGGGAAACCATATAGACTGGTGAGCGTGCCTATCGCTATGTTGAAACTGCCGTTGCTCAAACGTTCGTATTGTGGTGCTTTTTCTAGTAGCCTATATGTAAATTCGTTTATCTGCACGGCACCGCTTGTGGTTGATATTTTTTTGCTGTCGTTCCAGACTGTATCAGACAACATTTTTATGAAAGTGTTCAGTTCCCCTGCGAGCTTAGCATCTGCATCAGGCAGACTAACAGACACAATCGTCCCCATTAGGTAGAACTCCGTAGTGGTATAGTGCGGACTTTTGTCGCAAGCATTTATGAATAAAAATAGCAATAGGGCAGATAATATAGATAGGAGTTTAGCTTTCATTTTTCTGTCATAGTAGCCCGTTCAAGAACGCGGTCTATCATAAACGTTTATTGTCTTGTCTATATTGTAGTGCACTAGGATTTACTAATGGCAAGCTAACCACGTCAACATCATGTTGCAATCTATTTTGTAATTCCTCTCTAAAACCCAACACGGCAAAGATTGAAGGCACAGCTATATTAAACTCAACTAATAGGTCAACGTCTGAGCTGTCAGTCGCATTGCCGTTGGCATAAGAGCCAAACAGATGAATGCGCTTGACATTATACTTGCCAACAAGCTGGTTTATATTGTCTTGTATCGTCTCAATGCTAAGCATATCATACCTCTATTCCGCAATATTGTATGCTTAGTTTATAGCATTGTCAATAGGGCTATCTCATTTCGCTAGTTTGGTTGCTTTCGTTTCTAGCCATTGAGCAAGGTTTTCTTCGCTTGCAACACCGCTAGCAACAGCCATAAACTGCTGATACTTCTCGTCCTGTGAGACTTCTAGCTTATAGTCATTTATAGCTAACATAGCCTCACAGACAACAAAGCCTACACGTTTGTTGCCGTCAAAAAATGGGTGATTTTTTATTAGAGAGTAAGACACACTAGCCACTAGCTCAAATATATTCGCTGTTGGCTTATAATGCCTTATAGTATCAGCCCTGTTTAGAGCACTTTCAAGCAACCCATAGTCACGCACACCGCTGGTGCCACCATATTGGGTTACAATCTCTTCATTTATTGATAAGACCCAATTTTTGTCTATCGCCACAGATTCACTCTATCACGGCTAACCGTGTCAATACTTCCCCATTTTCGCTTATCACACCCCGTGCAATAGCTATGAAACTATCGTAGTCAACGTCCTCTGGCATAACAATGGAAATAGGCACTACCTCAATGCTAATCATATCATACCTCATATTGCATAATATTATATGCTTAGTTTATAGCATTGTCAATACGGAGCAATTTTATAATGTATTCACTAATTTTCTGTTAGAGAAATTTTGGCATCTGTCAAGAAAATGTATCTTGAGGTTGCCACACGCAAGGACGACAGTATTGGCAAGCCCTCAACGCTGGCTGGAGACGATGCAGAACCTTTTAGTCCTACCGATTTGCTACTTAGCCTTTTTAGTCGTGTTTTTGCTCTTTGTAGCCTTGTTTGTGCTACCTAATAGTTGTTTCTTGACCTCGGCAACACTCAAACCCCTTTCCATAAGGGATAGAGTGCTCATTACTCCCTCTCTCATACCTTTTCTTTCGCCTTCTTCTTTCCATACCTGTTGAGCTAGTTCCATATTGAACTCTGCATTTAACATACCCATAACCTCCGTAGCATTTCTATGTAAAAACTCCACCAATATTCCTCGTTTCACACACGCCTCTATAGCTTTCTTAATCGCTATATTCAGTTCATCGCCCTGTTCCTTATACTCCCTCACACTTGCCATAAACTCTACATAGCCCCTTAACGTCTCCCCCTTGCTCACAATCTTATCGTTATGCCCTTTGTTTATATTATACACAGGCACCTCTAAATCAAGCATTATCTTATTTTTGCCTTTATTCTTCCCTAGCTCATACGCCTTTGATAACTTTAATATCTTCTTATTGGGCATAGTTTCCGCACCATTATATAACACTATGAACTCTGGACGAGGTAGCTTAATTAAATCTTTCCTATACACGTCTTTATCACTTATCACACTATCATATATCTTAGCTATATATAATAACAATCTAACTGGCAAGTTTTCATTTATGGTTGACTGGTGCTCTACCAGCACTACAAGCCTATCGTCTATTATAAAAGATACATCATTTCTTATCCCCATATACAGGATATTGCCAAGAGTATTCATCTCAATGTTAGTATTTTCATCGTAGCTAGTTCCAGCTATTGCATTGTATAACTCCAGCGCGGCAGCTTTCTTGCCAAACAACTTAGTGAACATGCTATCCTTATACTGCCTGTTCGGTTCTGACTTCTTAACCATAGTTAAATATAACATCACAAAAATGTAATGTCAATGAGTTAAAAAATTTTGTAATTGCACAAGTTAAAATGCCCCTGTGAATTGCACAAGTTAAAATGCCCCTCATATATTTTTTATTAGGGGTATGTATTGTGGGAAGTTATGGCAAGATTAAAGGGGTAGAGGATGTGCTCAGTGGCAAGTTATCGTATGACGAAGTAGCTGAGAGGTTAAAGGTTAACAGGTCAATTGTAGTAAGGGCGGTTAGGAAGTATCGTTTATTTGGGTTAAGTGGGTTAGAACACGGCTTAAAGGATAAGCCATCTAACAACAAGAGCAATAGCAATCCAGATAAGGTAGAGTTGAGCGTTCCAACAGGACACTCAAAGATAGGCTTATCCCTTGGTTAGCACTCAATGAGATAAAATCACTACAAGAAGCAAATACAGCATTACCAGACTACCTTGAACTTCATAACAGAAAGCTATCTATACCCAAAGAAACAGTGCCTGACGCCCACCGCCAACTACCAGCTAAAGCGCAACTCAAAGACTACTGCTATCTGGAAAGTTTGGCTAAACTGCGTAATGACTGGACTATACAAAAAAATGGACACTTCTTTCAAATACCCTCCAAGTCTGTTCACGCCCCTAGAGTTAACAAAGTTCTCGTCCGCGAATTCATTGATAAATCATTCTCTATATTTTACAACGGAAAACAGCATACCTTTAACACCTAAATAGGGGCATTTTAACTTGTGGAATTGAGGGGCATTTTAACTGTGGCATTACATGAGTTAAAAAATTTTCATATACCATAGTCCTCTAAAAATCAATGGACAGCACGCGTAAAACGTGGTAGATTAGTGCTATGTATTTCCAAGATGTTATAATGACCTTGCAGCACTTTTGGGCTGACAGGGGTTGTTTAGTGTATCAACCTTACGATATTGAGGTAGGGGCGGGCACGTTCAACCCTGCAACATTCTTAAGGTCGCTTGGACCAGAGCCTTGGCGCGCCGCTTATGTAGAGCCTAGCAGACGTCCTACTGACGGCAGGTATGGTGAGAATCCGAACAGGCTACAGCACTATTACCAATATCAGGTAGTATTGAAACCCTCTCCCGATGATATACAAGAGCTATACCTAGACAGCCTCAAAGAGCTATCTATTGACACGCTCAAACACGACATTCGCTTTGTAGAGGACGACTGGGAATCGCCTACATTGGGTGCTTGGGGACTAGGCTGGGAGGTGTGGCTTGACGGGATGGAGATTACCCAGTTCACTTATTTTCAACAGGTCGGCGGAATAGAATTAAAGCCTATTATGGGTGAGATTACTTATGGGCTTGAACGTATTACAATGTATTTGCAGGGCGTTAGCTCTGTGTATGACCTAAAATGGAATAGAAACATTACTTACGGGGATGTCTATCATCAGAACGAAGTTCAGTTTTCTAAATACAACTTTGAAGTTGCCGACACTGATATGCTGTTTTCACTATTTGACATGTATGAAAAGGAATCTAAAAGGCTATCTGGGCTAGACCTAGTATTGCCTGCCTATGACTATACTCTGAAGTGCAGTCATACGTTTAATCTGCTAGATGCGAGGAATGCTATATCTGTAACCGAGCGGACGGGTTATATCGCCAGAGTCAGGGCACTTGCGAAACTGTGTGCCGAAAGGTATCTTGAACTACGTGAGAGACTAAATTTCCCACTGTTAAGGGCAAACATTTAAGGAGCGAGTCTGTGGAAAATGTCAGGAATAGGTTATTAAAGGGGATTACACGCGGAGAGCGTGTATTCATTGCAGACGGGGCAACTGTTGTTGGCGATGTGCGTCTAGCTGACGATGTAGGCATCTGGTATGGCGTAGTTCTTCGTGGCGACGTTGACTATATATCTATCGGCAGGGGTAGCAATATTCAAGATAACGCTGTTCTGCACGTCACAAAGGACTCTTTGCCGTGCATAGTGGGGGAAGATACCACCATTGGGCACAATGTTTGTCTGCACGGCTGTACCATAGGTAATGGTGTGCTGGTTGGTATCGGTGCAGTTGTGTTGGATGGCGCGGTTATCCCTGATGGTTGTATTGTTGGTGGCGGCTCGCTGGTGCCACCGAAGAAAATATTCCCGCCGCGCTCTATGCTCATGGGCTTTCCAGCTAAAGTAGTGCGTGAAGTAACCGATGCTGATATAGCAGCGACCTTGCACAACTCGCAAAAGTATGTGCACCTGAAAGACCTATATTTAGAGCTGAAGCCAGCTCGCGCACGCTAGGAGAACAGATTATGCGCGCTAATGCTAAAATTCAGTCTGTGCAATCAGTTTCACATGCCTTAATGCTATTGGAGGTCTTTAGAAAAACTGATGGGAGCGAGCTTGGCGTGACGGAGCTTTCCAAGCTACTGGGACTGCATAAGAATAAAATTTTCCGTCTGTTAGCCACACTCTGTGATAAAGGCTACATAGAGCAGAACACAAAGACAGAAAACTACATGCTAGGCGCAAAGGTGTTTGACTTGGGACAGAAGTTTATAAACAGGCTAGGTTTGTTGTCGCTAGCGCACCCGTTTATGCAAAAAGTTGTTGAACTAGTGGACGAATCTGTCTATATCGGTATCTTGCGTGAAGACAGGGTCATATATTTGGGGTTGGAAGAGACGTCTAAGTCTGTGCGTGTAGCATCTCGCGCAGGGCGCGACGTGCCTGCACATCCCACCGCAGTAGGCAAGCTACTATTATCATTCAGCACTGAGGAAGAGTTTAGTAGGCTATACCAAACCGAAGAGCTGGAACAGTACACCCCTAATACCATATCCACCGTCACTGAACTACGGAAAAAGCTTGCGGAGATAAGGACGCAGGGCTATGCCTTTGACGAGGAGGAATATGAGCTAGGTGTGTCCTGTATAGGCACTGCAATAAAGGATTGTTCTAATTTACCAGTTGCGGTGCTCGGGGTAACTGCACCCTCTAGTCGTATGAGTCACAAAAAGATGACAGATGAAATATTGCCCGTGTTGCAAAAGTTTGCAGGGGAGATTTCCAAACGGCTAGGATATGACGGCTAACTTGAACAATATATGCATTTGACAAATCTATAAAAAATCTATACCCTAGCCCAATGTTTAGGGCTATGTATTTTACCTTTGCATTTTTGCTATGTTCGTTGCTGTCTGTGCCGCTATGCGCCGCCGATGCTACGGGAAACAGGCTGATAGGCAATGTTATGAGTGCAGGTGCACTCCCGCACTACACAGCGGTTGTTGATAAAAAACTAAAAAAAATATATATCCTTGAAATATCTGGCGATACAGAGCGTCTATTAGAGAGTGCAGACGTTATGCTTGGACGGGCAGAAGGTAGCAAGCTGGCACTTCACGATGGCAAAACGCCTGAGGGTGTGTATTACATTATATCGCACATAACACAGAAAGAGTTGCTCGCCCGCTATGGCAACTGGGGTAAGATGTATGGCATAGCTGCTTATCCTACGAACTACCCGAACCCTATAGATAGGATAATGCAGCGCACTGGCGGGGGCATTTGGCTGCATGGCTTTAACCCAGATGAGCGCGACAAGCCTATCACGCAAGGTTGCGTTGCCTTGCTAGATGAAGACTTAGCTCGCATACAAAAATATGTTTATATCGGGATGCCTATAGTTATTATAGATGACGCTCAAATGATGACAAGTGCGGAATATAAAGCTACCCGTGAAAAACATCTATCGGAGCTTAATAGGTTTATAGCTGCTTGGAACTCTGCCGACTATGATACGTTCAAAGGCTACGTTCATCCTCAATATTCAAGCTATTCCGGCTGGAATGCACAAAGCTACCTAGACAAGAAACGACAACTGATGGCGCAATATCCGAATAAATTGGTCAAGCTAGACAACGTCAATATATATCGCCAGAATGCGACTACGCTGGTCTATGATTTCAACCAGTTCTATTGTGCTGACAATATGATAACTTATGGGCATAAGAAGTTTTATCTAGTCTATGACAACGGCTCGGAGAAGTTGATTAGTGAGGAAATGCGCATGCTGTCAGCTACTGAGCATATAAAAGCAGGGGTGGATGCCTTCTTAGCAGACTGGCTCAAGGTATGGACTTCAGCCGATATAGACAAATATATGGCTTTTTATGATATGCGTTTCCCTAGACGTGCGGCATGGGAGGAGTCAAAGCGGGACTTGTTCTCTAAATCGGGCAAGATAGCCGTCAATATCAGCGATGTTAGTCATCAGGTGCTGGGCGGCAATGCTATCATTATCCGTTTTAAGCAAGACTACATATCAGATATTAACGCAGACAAGGGTATGAAGACGCTTGTAATCACAGGATGTCCGGGTAGTTTTAAGATTAAATCAGAAGACTGGAGGGCTAGATAATGCGTCTAGTTATAGCTTTAGCACTATGTTTTATAGGTGCCGTTAACTGCATAGCGGCGGACGTAAAACGCCCATCACAGGTTCACAAGGTCTATTTTGAGGGAACGGACTACGAACTGCACGTTTATTCCATATATGGCAGGCGACTTGGCAAGACAATGCTGATATTAGGTGGCATTCAGGGGGACGAGCCGGGGGGCTTCCTTTCAGCCGACTCCTATATAAACTTTAAGCTGGAGCAGGGCAACCTTATACTAATGCCGCGCACCAACTTAAAGTCAATAATGTTGAACAACAGGGGACCAGATGGCGATATGAATCGTCTATTTACTGATGATATTAAAGCGACCGATAGAACGGATGTAAAAGTTGTTCAAGTGATAATAGAGTATATGTCAAAGGCTGATATTTTTCTTAACTTGCATGACGGCTGGGGGTTTCACACAAGTAGCTACGTGAACGAGCAGCGCAACCCGAATAAGTTTGGGCAATCGGTAATAGTGGATGATGACAAGTATATCTGCAAAGACGGCAAGGTGTTAGACCTCAAGTCTATGGCTATGCGTGCATTAGAGGGGGCTAACGCCCGTATAGAGAATAAATCGCACATGCTAGCATATTTTAACACTATGACAAACGACCCTAAAACTAAGTTTAAGGAGATGCAGAAAACTGCTACGTGGTATGCTTTGCGCAACTATTGCATCCCCGCATTCGGGATAGAAACAGCTAAAGATATAACTTCTAACGAGCTGAAAGTGCTGTATCACAACTACGTAATCGGCGAGTTTATGAAGATAATGGATATTATACCTGAAAACCCGCCCATATACGTGCCTTCCGCTAAGCTGGAACAGGTGCTTGTGACGGTTAATGGCAGTTCCAAATACTTAAAGAATAACGAAAAATTGCAGCTCAAAAAGGGCGACAAGGTTTCTATCAAGGGTATAGAGAGCAACTACACCACAGGCATTACCTGTGACATATTGGGCTTAGGCAATCTGAACGACCAAGGCAAGGAGCTAACGGTTGACTACTCAACAAAGGTAGTCTTCCGCAAAGACAACGTAAAGTTTGCAGAGGTATCGTTAGATGTGGTTGCAGGAGCTGCTCAACCAGCCGCCGTAGCGTCAGTGGTGAACCAACCAGTAAAAGAATCTGGTAGCACTCCAAAGCAGCAGCTAGGATATATGTTTAGTGTAGTGTTAAACGGCAAGCGACAATCTATCGCTCCAGAAAGGATAATACGAGTGAAAGATGGAGATACGCTAACGTTGGAAGACATACAGAAAGATGGCAAATCCCTTAATGTGCCTGTCAATCTGCGTGGCTGGGTGGCTAGCTATGTCCGTGAGAACACAGGGGACGATAGAAAGCATAGGATTATTATTGCCAAACGTTCTATGCTTTCACGCTTTTCGGTGGATAATAAAGGGGCTAAATACCCAGTGACGGTTGATATAGACGGGCAGGAAGTAGCTAGATTTTACATAGAGCTGGCGCAGTAGCCTAGCAGATTTGTCAGCATATATTCGGGAGCTATTTTGCCCGTTTTCAAGTCGGTATCTATTTCAAGCATAGTGTTAATAATGCCAACGGTTTCTTCGGCTTTCCAGCGGTTAGCATAGTTATTGACGCTTTGCATAAAGTAGCTTTTGCCCTTAAAGAACGGGTTATTTGCTGTATATAGTTTCGGCAGTGCCAGCTTAAAGTATAGCCCTGCAATATAGCTAGTTAGTAGATAGAATGCCCGCTCGCCGTCTTTGTGTTCACCTAGTTTAGCGGCAATTTCTGCGCATTTTTTGCGGTCTTTGGCGAGGAATGCATTCACAAATGAAAAGTTGCTATCCTCTTCACGTCTTGCAGATTCTGCCTCTAGCGTGAACCCCGCATCGCTAGCCGCTGTTTGCAACTGCTTGCTGGCAGCAACATCAGTGCTGATTATGATAATTGAGCTGGTGTTTGAGCGACTGGTGTTGGCAAGGAATTTGTCTGTTCCTTTTAGTTTCTCCGCATGGCGGATAATGAATAGTTTCCCCTCGTCAAACAGACTTACGCTCAAAAATGCACTAAAAAACTCTGATTGTTTTTCAGCTCCATCAATATCTTCGGCAAAATATGTATGACGCTCACAATCAGACAGGCTCGCACAAATAGCATCAAGCCGCTTGTTGACGAATTGGTCGCTACCGACTAGTAACGTCTTAACGGATGATTTTGATGCCATTGTAAAAGCTCGTAAAGAGCGTCTCTGTAATGTTGTTAAAGGCTACGGAATATGCTTTGTTGTATATGGCTATCTCATCGCCAACCGTGAAATCCTCTCTAGCCGATAGGGTGTTGTCGTATAACGTCTTGCCCGTTCTATCTTCTAATATAAACCTATATGTCAGTGTAAGGCTAGACGTTCGTGCTTCTCTAGTGGCAGAGCGGATGGACGAGCTAATACCAATATCTTTTAAGCGTATTCTTAATATGTAGTCTGCCCTGCCGTCACTGGCTGTCAGCCCATACAGTTGCAAATAGTGCGTAACGCTACGCTGAAATTCTCGTGTAATAGTGTAGTCGTCTGTATCATTGACAAGCTCAGCGAGATAAAACGTCCTGCCCTGAAAGCTACCAGTGTCCCCGTGGCGGACAAACGAATAACCGCAACCGGTAGCAGTCAAAACTACAAGTAGGATGGGCAATAAAGCAACTAGATGTTTTATTAAAACAACTTGGCGTTTCATTTGACCACTATATTTACTAGCTTTAGCGGAACGTATATTTTTTTGACAATCTCTTTTCCTGCAATATGCGCCTGAACTTTGTCGTCTTTAAGTGCGGCGACTACGGCATCTTGCTCTGATATTGTTTTCGGCAGGCTCATTTGCGCGCGCAGTTTGCCGTTCACCTGCACGACAAATGTCACCTCGTCGCGTTCAAGCACAGTTTCATCGTAGTCCAGCCAATCAGCACGGCTAATGAATTTTACTTTTTTATTATTGCCTGTGCGTTCCCATAGCTCCTCAGCTATGTGCGGGGTGAATGGGGCTAATAGTTTTAATAGTGCGACTATGGCGAACTTAAATGCCCCCTTGTCTGTATCGCTTGCTAGCTCCGTCTGTGAAACGTATAGTGCATTGACAAACTCCATTATGGCTGCAACTGCCGTGTTTAGCTGAAAGCGTTCAATGTCGGCTGTTACGCGTTTAATGGCAGTGTGTGTCTGCCGCAGTATTTCTACACTGACACCGCCTGCAGGCTTTTCTAGTGGGGTAATGTTGCTATTTAACAGCTCAATATGTGCATCTACCAGCCGATAGACCCTGTTTATAAATCGGTAGCACCCCTCAACGCCACTTTGCGACCACTCTATCTCTTTTTCTGGGGGGGCGGCGAAGAGTGAGAACAGCCTAATTGTATCAGCTCCGAAGTCGCGCAGCAGTTCATCAGGGTCAACAACGTTCTTTTTAGACTTACTCATCTTCTCCACGCGTCCGCGTTTAACGGGTTTGCCACATTTGATACACTTGCCATCTTGCACCTCGCTGGGGTATAGCCAGCCATGTTCATCGCAGTGTTCAGTCTCCTTGCATACCATTCCCTGTGTAAGCAGTCTAGTGAATGGTTCGGCAAAGCTCACATATCCGAAATCGCGCAGAACCATAGTGTAAAAGCGGGCGTATAGCAGGTGCATGACAGCATGTTCTACTCCGCCGATATATTGGTCTATAGGTGCCCAATATGCCACGCTATCTTTATCAAACATGTCTTTAGTGTGGTGTGGTGAGCAGTAGCGCAGAAAATACCAAGACGACTCAACAAACGTATCCATCGTGTCAGTCTCTCTACGAGCGGGTGCGCCGCATTTAGGGCAGGTGGTATTGACGAATGATGCTGAACTTTCCAGCGGGTTGCCGTTCACGCGAAAGTCAATGTCTTTTGGCAGTTCAACGGGTAGTTGCTCTACGGGAACGCTTACTATCCCGCAGTTATCGCAATACACAAACGGTATTGGTGCGCCCCAGTAGCGTTGGCGGCTAATTCCCCAGTCGCGCAACCTGTATGTAGTGGTTTTTTTGCCGCTACCATTATTCTCTAATATTTCACTGATAGCAACTTTTGCCTCATTCACCGACAAGCCGTTCAGCTTGTCAGAGTTGATTAGCTTGCCATCCCCCGTGTAAGCCTCTGTCAGCGGTTCAGCATTCCCAGAGTCTATTACCTGTATGATAGGCAGTTTGTATTTAGTTGCAAAGTCAAAGTCGCGCTCATCGTGTGCTGGCACTGCCATAACGGCACCCGTTCCATAGTCTATCAGGACGTAGTTAGCTATGTATATCGGTAGCTTTGCGCCATTTGCGGGGTTTATGCAATATCTGCCTGTGAAAAACCCTTTCTTTGCTTTATCGTTAGTGCGGTTTTCTTTTGTTTCGCTGGTAATCTCCTCTATAAACTTCAAGCCGTCAGGCTCGTATTTAGTGCCAGCTATCAGCTTTTTAGAGAGCGGATGTTCGGCAGCTAGTAGCATAAAGGTTGCGCCGTATAACGTGTCGGGGCGGGTTGAGAATACTGTGATTTTTTCATCAACTCCTGTCTTGTCTTGCTCTGCAGACACGTCAAATACTATTTCGGCACCGGTGGATTTACCTATCCAGTTGCGTTGCATAACTAGCACCTTTTCAGGCCAATTGCCCGATAGCTTGCTGTATGTGTTTTCTAGCAGTTCATCGGCATAGTTTGTTATCTTAAAGCACCACTGACTTAGCTCTTTTTGGAACACCTCTGATGAGCAACGCCAGCATTTGCCGTCCTCTACCTGTTCATTGGCAAGCACTGTTTCGCAGGACGGACACCAGTTGACAAAAGATTTCCGCTTATATGCAAGTCCGCGTTCCCACATCTTTATAAATAGTTCTTGTTCCCATTTGTAGTATTCGGGTGTGCAGGTAGCCACCTCACGCGACCAGTCGTAGGATAGTCCCATCTGCTTGAGTTGGTGTTTCATCTTCTCTATATTTGCGAATGTCCACTCGGCGGGGTGGCGGTTATTCTGCTTGGCGGCGTTTTCTGCGGGCAGTCCGAATGCGTCCCAGCCTATCGGGTGGATTACGTTAAAGCCACGCATTGTTTTATATCGGGCTGTTACGTCTCCTATGGCGTAGTTGCGCAAATGTCCCATATGTATGTTGCCCGATGGGTAGGGGAACATTTCAAGGCAATAATATTTGGGCTTTGTTTTGTCAATTTCCACCTTGAATACGTTTGACATTTCCCATGCGTTTTGCCACTTCTCTTCAAACTCGGCGAAGTTGTATTTCATCTGCTATCGCTCCCAATATAATTTATTTTGAGTGCGCCCAGCAGGAGTTGAACCTGCGACCCACAGATTAGAAGTCTGTTGCTCTATCCAACTGAGCTATAGGCGCAATAAACATAGTTTCAGCTAGTCAGATTAGCCTTTATCTGATACGCTGTCAATATTTATCTTCCTATCAATTGCAGAGCCAGTTGTGGCAATTGGTTAGCTTGAGCTAGCATAGCCACTGCTGCGTTCACGAGTATCTGGTTGTTAGTAAATGAAGATGATTCTGCTGCTACATCTAGGTCTCTTATGCGAGACTCTGCTGCTATGGTGTTCTGCTTCGTCACTCTAATATTATTCTGTGCGTATTCCAGCCTGTTTATTTTCGCCCCAATGTTTGAACGAGCACTATTCACTCGCTCTAATGCTGTATCTATCTTACTTAATGCTCTCTGCGAATCTTCCATAGTGACTACATAGACATCATCTATCTCAAGCGCAATAGTATCCATACGCCCTATAGTAATATCTATATATTGCCCCTCGTCCGAACCTGTCTGCACTCTGGTAGAATTATCAACTATATGTAAATATACAGGCTTAGTAGCATCAGGGGTAAATATAACCTGTCCTGTTGTAACGTTAAAACTTGCCTTCACTCCAATATCAGACGCAAACTTTATATCAACTCCCTTTATAACTCCTCGTAGCATAAAGTCCGATACCGTGTCGCTGCCTACTAGCCTGCCTGTATGTGCATCAGACACTGTTGCATTTATGCCACTAGCCTCTGCTTTCTGTATAGTTGATATGCCCAGCGCATTTAATAACGCCTCATCTCCTGCAAACCTTAACTCTGATGCTCCCCCTGTTAGCGCAGTCTGTAAAAATATAGTGCCGGCAATTGCCCCCCCCCCCCCCCCCCCCGCTGGTGGTGGTGGTGGCTGTATTAGGCTCAACAATCTTAACGAGATTATTAACAGATATATCCCCTGCCATACCTAACAAACCTATCGCATCGGCTAGCTTCTTGACTAAATCAGCAACAGTATCTTCCCCCTCTATGTATACGTCAACATTCTTATTATTCCCATATATGCTTAACGTCTGCGTATTGTCTAATAGCTTTTTGCCATCATCGTTACTAAATACATATCTGCCACCAACAATAGAATCTTTTAGCTTAACCTCTGCTGGTGTCGGCATTGTCCATCTCCATTCGCCGCCGGTCAGTTCATCATCGGGCACGTTCAAGTCCCTATCCCAGCTAATCTTTATCTCCTTGAACTCCCCGTTCTCTATAGTCATAGCTGTGAACTCAACGTGAGGGTCTCTTATATCCCAAAAAACCTTAGGAGATAAATTAGAACCCACTATATTAGTCCCATTAGGCACATCTATATTCAGTGAAACAGTCTTTATATACGTCATATTCGCAGAGTTAATAATCCAGTTGTTGGCTGGACTTGTCCACGCACTAATGCCCGGTTTTACCTCAACATCGGGGCTATTCGCTTGGTAGTAAAACAATGCCTTGTCGCCAACAGCCATGCTATTAACAGCACTTGCAGAGATGAAATACTGAATACTGTTATAATGGCCATTAGTATTTGGCGTATATATGCTTGCCCTGTAATTCATAATTCCGCCCCAATTGATGAGTGTTCCAAAAACAACTGGATAATGCTTTGTTCCGTCGGCAGGGTCCACGTAAAATGAGCGGAGATAGCTACTAGAACTGCCACCGCCTTGAAGCTGCCATGCTCTTGTGCCATCAGCAAGGTTTATAAAGGTGGTATTGCCCATGCCAGATTGTGTATGTGTTGTTCCGTCTACGGCGTCAGCCCCAGAAACTATCTCATATCCCATATAAAAGCCTGAGAAGTTATCATACGGATAGCTGTAGCCGTCAACCAGATACGTAGTGGGAACACCATCGTTGGTCACAGTACCTGTGAATACAGTAGTAACCCCATGTAATTGCTCTAATATCACTTGGCTGTAGTCAGCAATATTGTTTGTCTGTAGCCCACCAGTCGTCGGCACTGCCCAGTTGTTACTGGCAACTTGCGATGGCTCTATATGCACCGTATCATCGTTCACGGTGAAGTGGACTTGTGTGACGTCGTCTAGTCCCTCTACCTGTATGTTAGTCAGACCTTTCGGATATACCAACGACTTCGTATAGTCCATGAGTTGTGCTGTCTGATAGACTGCATTTTCCCCTGCCTTAGTGCTAAATGTTAGCTTGTAATCTCCTGATACAGGAGCACTCCTGAATATAACATCAACATCGTTGCTCGTTGCCGACCATAAACCTGCAGCATCGCCTGATAATAACCTCTTAGTATTAAACTCCGTTGCGTTTGATACCCTGTTAATTTCTGCCTTGAGCTGCTCAAACTCTTTTTGCAGCTCCCGTCTATCATTACTCGTATGGCTACCATTGCCCGCCTGACTCGCAAGCTCACGCATACGTTGCAACATATCGCCTATGACTTCCATGCCGCCATCTGCTGTTTGTAAAAACGAAACGGCGTCCTGCGCATTGTTTGCAGCCTTAGTCAACGCACTAATCTGTGTCCGCAACTTCTCTGATACGGCTAATCCCGAAGCATCGTCTGACGCATGGTTTATGCGCAACCCTGACGACAGCCGTTCTATTGACTTGCCAAGCGTGTTGTTGGCAGACTCAAGATTCCTCTGCGCCACAGAAGACCATACATTGGTGTAAATAGAGAGAGCCATAATCCTCCATGCCAAGCCCGCGACAACTAACGCATTCATTGTCCTAAAACGCGCAAACTAGATAAAAATAGAAAGCCGACTAATACCATAAACGCCAAACGGCGAATAGCTACTAGTCGGCTTAATTATCTTAATACCTAACTTAATATCCAATCAATATCTAATCAATATCTAATCAATACCCAATTCTAATTGTAGATAATCTTTATCATAAAATAGAATGGTTGTCAAGAGGTTTGTTTTATGATACAATCTGCAGAATTATGAAACGTGTTATATTATTGATATTAGATGGCTGGGGTTATAGGGCGGAGACCTCTCACAACGCTGTGCTACTTAGTGACCCTATCAATCTGGATAGGATACAGCAGGTAGCCCCTCATATTTTAATAGGTGCAAGTGGCGAATCTGTAGGCTTACCAGCTGGACAGATGGGCAACTCTGAGGTAGGGCACACCAACATAGGTGCAGGGCGTGTGGTATATCAAGACCTGTTAAAGATTACAAAAGCATTTGAGGACGACTCGGTGCGCAACATTCAAGAGTTGCAAGATTTTTTTAAGAAAGCTGGTAAAGGTGGCAGGTTGCACCTGTTAGGGCTATTGAGCGATGGCGGGGTGCATAGTCATATATCGCACTTTAAGGGGGTAGCGAAACTAGCAAAATCTATGGGCGTTAAAGACATATTTATCCATGCTCTCACAGATGGACGGGACACTCCGCCTAATAGTGCTGTTGGGTATGTAGAAGATTTAGAAAAGTGGCTGAAAGAAAATAACACGGGTTGCCTGTCAGATATTTGTGGCAGGTTTTATGGCATGGACAGGGATAAACACTGGGAACGCATTGAAGAGTCATATCAGCTCCTACGTAATGGCATAGTGGATGGTGCGTGTAATGAAACTAACAGCCTTTCTGATGCTTTACGTGATTCTTACAGCAAAGGCATTACTGATGAGTTTATTGAACCGACTAAGTTATCGGGTGTGGACGGCAGGGTAAAGGACGGCGATAGTCTGATATTTATGAACTTTCGTTCAGATAGGGTGCGTGAAATGCTTGCGGCATTTTATGCCGACAATTTTGATAGCTTTAACAGGGGTGCAAAACCTGCTATAAATATTATCACTATGACAGAGTATGACGAATCAATAGCCGTCCCTGTAATATTTAGAAAAGAGGAATTGATTGATACACTTGGCGAGGTTTTGAGCAAGCATGGTTTGCGTCAGTTGCGAATCGCCGAGACCGAAAAATATGCCCACGTGACTTTCTTTTTCAACGGTGGCAGAGAGGAGTCTTTTGAGGGTGAGAGGCGCATACTTGTGCCATCTCCTAGGGATGTAGCTACTTACGACCTAAAACCCGAGATGAGTATTGCGAATGTTGTTGACAAGTTCAGAAAGGCTTTTTATGACGATGATTTAGATGTTGTTATAATGAACTTTGCCAACCCTGATATGGTGGGGCATACTGGCGTGGAGTTAGCGGCTATTGATGCGTGCAAGATAGTTGATGTTATGGTAGGCAGTGTGGCTAATCTTGCTGATGAGATGGATGCGGTGCTTATAATTACCGCTGACCATGGCAATAGCGAGGAGATGTGGGACGAGGCGCATAATCAGCCCCATACTGCGCATACGACCAACCCTGTTCCATTGATAATATATAACTATAAATGCCAGTTTATAAAGGACAGTGGCAAGTTGGCTGATATTGCGCCGACAATACTTGCAATATTGGGGTTGCCTGTGCCGCAGGCTATGACGGGCGATATTTTAGTAAAGCCATTTAGTTAGCCAGTGTATGTTGTCTAGTATATTTGTCCCTAAATGTATCAGTTGTGGTGGGGATTGCGGATATGATGAGATTTTATGCGCCAATTGTGTGGCTGGTTTAGCTAGACTTAATTTAGCTTGTGAGGGCTACTGTGCCGATGCAGATTTTTGTTATGCTGACTACCGTTATGAGGGTGCGCTGAGAACCGCCTTGCGGCGTATAAAATTTGACTGGTGCATTAGGGGTGTTTCACAGCTTGCGCGGCTGTGTATATTGGCTAATGTGAATGGGCATTACGATATGATTGTGCCGATACCTTTTCATATCATTAGACGTTTTGCTCGCTTTGTTCAGCCCGTGTCGGTGATAGTGCGTGAAGTTGCTGCTAGGTTATCAGTGAAGGTTGAAATGCCGTTGGTTCGCATTAGAAACACGTCTTATCAGGCTAAATTGCGAAGAACTGCTAGGTTTGAAAATGTTAAAGGTGCTTTTGAACTGTATGCTGATGTGGATGTGCATGAAAAAGATATATTGCTGGTGGATGATATTATGACTACAGGGGCGACGCTAGCTGAAGCGGCTAGAGTGTTGAAATCGGGCGGTGCGAGCAGGGTAGATGTCTATTCGTTGGCGGCAGGTATGGTTAGGTGAGCAAACATTTAGAGCCATTTATTCAGAGAATCGCCAACGTAACGCGCAAATTGCCATTTGCTGTGCTCGTTCACAATGAAAGCACTGGCGGTGCGGTCAGCATCCGCAAGGGTGATGTCGTTCCTATTAAGATGCCACCGGCTGTTGCAGCTCGCCTTAAAAAACCTAAGGAGTATTGCAGCTACTTTAACACACCTAGAGGCGTAATAGTCTTGTATTTTCTGCACTTTAAGGTGTCTGATAGCAAATACATTGTCGTTTTACAAGATACTCAAAAACATATCAGGCTAAATAGGTTTGTTTCAGCATTATATTCATCTGCTCATGTGAGAGACGAATATGGAGCGGACTCAGTGTTAGAGGAAGACCATTTACAAGTAGCTGAGCTGGAAATGCTTCTAAAGGGCAGAGAGGAGCAGATTGCCAGTTTAGAAAAGGAAATAACAGAGCTAAAGCAGGCACAGAATGGCGTTGAACCTGATGGTGATGAAGACGTAGAGGATATATACGAAGGGGATGAGGGGGGCGAAGAGGGCGAGCACGATAGTGTTGTCTCTAAAGATGTCTTTGATAAAGCGATTAAAAAGAAAAACAAGGAGATTGCTCGCCTGAAAGAGAAGTTGGCGGGCAGTAAGGATGATTTAGAAGAGGAGCTTTCTTTCCTGCAAGAGCAGAACGATGACCTGCTAGTCCAGCTTGAAAGGTCTAAGAAAAGTGCTGCAGGGCTGAAGAGTCAAATTGGTGAGCTTGGCGGAATTATCCCTGACATAGACGATAGCCTGTATGAGTCTGGTGGCGAGCTACTTGCTGAGAATCAGAGGCTACGCGATGTCAACAAAAAGTTAAAAGGTGAGACTAGAGACTTGCAGGACACTAACAAAGACCTGCAAGACCACGTAGAAGACCTTGACAAGCGTCTGGCTGATGCAAAAGGGCGGGAGCGGGATTTAGCTAAACGTGAAGAGGAGCTTGCGGAGCGGCGCAAAACTATTGAGCAGGACAAGAAAGAGGCTCCTGATGTGGCTGCTATTCGGGCGGAATATGATGCCTTGCAGCTCAAATTGGAGGCTAGGGAGCGCGATGTAGAGGAAGCATCTAAGAAGACCGCCGAATTGGAGTTGCAAGTTGATTTGCTAGACAAGAAACTGGCGCATGTCGCAGATATGGCGGAAGATATTGATGGCAACAATGCTGATGCTAAACTCCTCCAAAAGGTTGAGTTGCTGGAAACGGACAAGAAAATTTTACAAGACAAGCTAGCCAAAGCCGTTATCAATATGAAAGCAATGGAGACTGCTACAGCTAAAAGACTTGAAAACTACATGTTGAAGAGTGAACATGAGGAGGACTTAGTTCACTACCGTCAGCAGATTGCTGAGCGCGACAAGAGTATAAATGAGTTGAATCAGCAGATTAAAGATATACATAAATCGCACGTATCTAGCGAGGAGTATGTCAAGGCTCAAAATGAAACTAAGGATTGGCAGAATCAGCACGATGTTGCCACCAAAGAGATTGAGAGTTTGAACAAAGATAAGGTGGCACTTGCAGAAGAGATAAAGGGCTACCACGTCACCATAGAGCAGCTGAAGCAAGACATAGAGGGCAAAGACGGCATTATCTCTGCTGCCAGTGATAATGTTGATGCTATGAATAAGCTTTCTAATGAGCAATTAAAGAGTATTGACGACTTAAAACTCGTTATAGAAGACGCTAAACGTGAAACTGAAAAAGCTAGAGAAGACACGTTAGCAATCCATCGCATAATAGACTCTTTCCGTGAGCCTATTGTAACCGTTTTAGAGGGCTTTAATATTGACATATCCAATACTGCGGCGCAGGTTTTCTGCGGGCAGAGTGGCGACCTTGCGGGCAAATGTCATAAGGTGCTATACGGCTTTGAGGCGCGTTGCAAGTGGTGCTTATATCAAGACGTTGTGGAGTCAAAGGAGCCTAAATCAGCCACTGTGCAAGTAAATAGTTTTGGTGCTGAACGCACTTATGAGTTGGTATTCTCCCCTATATTGGATAATGGGCAGCTTGTGAGTGTAGTGGAATACATGCATGATAACAGTAATGTGGTTGCGCTTAATGCTAATATGAAAGGGTTGCGTGAGCAGCTCATTACTTTCAGGACGGAGCATGGCAAGAATCTGAAAAATATTGAGGACTTAAAGGAGACCAACCGCAAACTATCGCAGAACCTCGCTAGTGCGTCTGACAGGAATGCTAAGATGTTGAAGATAGTAGAAAAATTGGTATCTGAGGACAAGGCGAATGAACTATTGCGCCTGCGTGCAGAAGTTGTTGATGTGCGCAATAAATATATCCGCTCTAATGAGGTGATAAAGAACTATCGTAGCCAGCTAGAGGAGCAGAAAGACCGCTATGCAAACCTGAACAAGCGTTCGTTTATGAGCATGGAACGTGTTCTGAACTCTATAAGAGACAAGGCAACTATCAATAACGATGAGACGTTCTCTATGCTGAGTTTTTTGACTAAAGAGTTTGGTGTTATAAAGAAATACTTTATAAATGAGGACACCATCGGCATGTTGCGTTCTATAAAAGGTGGCAAAGTCAAAGATGTTGAAGTTCTTATTGAAACTGAAGTCAAGGGTAAAGAGATGCCGAGCAAGGTTAGTCAATGATAAGGTCAGCAGCTATTATTGTAAATCATGCTCACAGCGGTGCTTGCAAGGTTTTAGAGTCTGTAGCGAGCAAGCTGGAACAGCTCGGAGTTAAGGTGTTGCCAGAATGCAAGGCTACTAATTCTAATGCTGATATAATCATAGCCATAGGTGGAGACGGCACGCTTTTGTCTGCTGCGCAGGCTAGCGGGGCAAGTTGTGCGCCAATATTTGGGATATTTGTTGGCAAGATAGGCTTTATTGCAGAGTTTGATATTGAGGAAGCGAACGACACGTTAGAGCTGGCTGTAGCTGGAAAGTTACCTATTAGGCGTCTTATGCGGGTGGAGTGTGTGGTAAAAGATTCGTTGGGTGTAGAAAAAGCTAGCTATAATGCGCTCAATGAGATTGCAATAAATAAAGGCTCGCGTATATCAGAGTTTAACGTATATGTGAACGATAAGTTGATAAACCATTACAGGGCAGATGGCTATATGGTGTCAACGGCTACAGGCTCTACGGGCTATTCGTTATCTGTGGGTGGTCCTATTGTTGATTCTAGTCTTAGGTTAATGCTTTTATCCCCGATATGTGCACATGCAACGGATAGCCGTAGTGTTTTAATATCACCTGAAAGCGTAGTCCGAATTGTAATGGCTGACACGCGTCACGATACAACCGTATATTGTGATGGCAAGCAGGGTATAGTAATGACTAAGGGGGACGAAATGCTGGTGCGGCAGTCGCCCTTTGAATCGTTATTCTACTATAAGGAGGGGCGCGGGTTCTTTGACCATCTAGCTAATAAACTTGGCTGGGGGGCGACTTCTAAATGTTGAACTATCTTTCTATAAAGAATGTTTCTGTTATTGAGAGTGTCAGCTTTGAACTGAATAAGGGTATGAATACCCTTACAGGCGAGACGGGTGCTGGTAAATCTGTAATGATAGGTGCGTTCAAGCTACTGTTAGGCGGGCGGTTTCAACGAGATATGTTGCGTGAGCGAGCTAGTAAGCTATCAGTTGAGGCAATCTTTGATAATGTTGGACATATCCCGCAGGACTTGCGTGAGCAATACAATATAGATGAAGAGCTGAGTATTCGCAGAGAAGTTGACGACACAGGCAAGAATAAAGTTTCTGTGAATGGCAAGATGGCAAGTGTTACGGAGTTAAAAAGTTTTGCGCCTTATCTGGCTGATATTCACGGACAGCATGAACATCAAGTGCTATTAGACGAGTCGCGCCATATAAATTTTATAGACCATATCGTTGCTCGTGAGCTACGGGACGCTTACAGCACTGCTTTTAAGGCATATAAAGTAGCAAAGGACGAGCATAGAGCATTATTGGAGAGCATAGAGGATTTGCGTAAAAATAGAGAGATAGCGGAGTTTCAGCTTGATGAGATACGGCGGGCGAATATTGCTATAGACGATGACAAAGAGCTACCAAACAGGGTGCAGTTTCTGTCTAATATTGAAAATATTAGACTTGCGGCAAGTGCTTCGCTAGACGATATTTCTGAGGGGGAGAGCAATGCCGTAGGGTTTGTGTCAAAGGCTATTAGGGCACTAGAGCCGTTTGCGGCTTTAACTGGTGAAGTATCGCCGATATTAGAGAGCCTGACGCTAGCGGTTGATAGTCTGGGCAGTGCCTCAAAAGAGTTGTCCGCGATGCTTGACAAACAAGACGTTTCTCCCGTTGAACTAGACAGGTTAGTTCAGCGCAAATATATGTTGCAAGATTTAATGAGGAAGCATGGAGGCACGCTTGAAGCCGTTGTCAGTAAAGGTAGCGAGCTGGCAGGGCGGCTGAAGGATTTTGTTGACAGCGATGGGCTTGCAGAAAAACTTGCCGCTAGGGGAGAGGAGTTGCGCATTACAGCACAAAAAATAGCGGATGAACTTAATACAGAGCGCAGGAAAGCCGCCGCTCAAATCTCTGCCCAAGTAGTAGAGATATTGAATGAGCTAGAGCTACCGAATAGTAAATTTCTGACTGTTTTTGTTGATAAAGATGAATTGGACGAGCGTGGTGGTATTGAGGCTAAGTTTCATATATCAGTGAATAAAGGTTTTGAGCCTGCACCTTTGGCGCATGTGGCATCAGGCGGTGAGATATCGCGTGTAATGTTAGCCTTGAAAGAGGTATTTAGTGAGAGCGACTCTGTAGCTACGCTTATATTTGACGAGATAGATACGGGTATAAGTGGCGTTACAGCTAAACGGGTGGCTGAGCGACTGATACATCTGGCTAAAAAGAAACAAGTGTTAGTTATAACTCATCTGCCCGTTGTAGCGGCAAAGGGCGATGCACAGTATTATATAGAGAAAGGGACAGACGGAGACACCGCACGGACTACGATAAGACTGCTAGGTTCTGATGAGCGCAAGAATATTGTTGCCAAGATGATAGCAGGCGAGGTGAGCGAAACGTCTATCCAGCAGGCGCAGGAATTATTAAATAACTAATTGCTATATCTGCCTTATTGAGTTACAATTGTGCCATAATGGGAGGTGTATGAAACGCTATCGTGCTATCATGTCAGCTGTCTTGCTATCGCTAATCTGCTTTGCCTGCGGAGACTCGGGCAAGGGTGGAGGCGGCAAAGACGTAAAAGCTATCGTTGAGATAAATGGTAGGGCTTACACTGTTAGCGACCTATGGAACTACTCCAGTGCTACTATCTGGGAGATAGGTGCTAGCGATATGAATAACACAAGTGTTAAAAATGCGATTTCACAAGGATTTGTAGAGCATAAATTACTATTAGAGGAAGCGGAACGGCGGGGGATTACTACGCGCCATGATGACCACCAAAATAAGTTATCCCAGCAATTATTAACAGCTCAAGGGGCTAAGGAATTAAGGGCTATAACGGGGCGATACGATATTAATGCTAACGAGCTAGCAAAGTTGGCAGAAGAAAGGTTAATCGTTGATGAGCTTGTTAGAAATATAACCTTAAATATAGGCAATATTACCGAAGAGGAGTTGCGCAAATTATACGAAAGCAAGACAAAAGGCGTTCCAGTTGGCAATGTAGCACGTATAAGGCATATATTCACTACTGATAAGATTAAGGCGCAAAAGGTTATTGAGGAACTTGGAGCGGGCATAACATTTTCTGAGGTAGCCCGTAAGTACTCTGATGGAGCAGAAAAAACTGATGGCGGAGATTTAGGCTTTATCAGAGAGAGCAACTATCCAGAATTCTTTGTTGCGGCGTTTAAGCTGTCGCCGGGGGCAGTGAGTCGCATTGTGGAGTCGGAATATGGCTATCACATATTTAGGATGGACGAGCGGGCAGATGTAACGCGAACGTCCTTTGCTAATATGAAACCGTTGCTCATAGCGGAACTATACACTGTAAAACGTCAGAGTATGATGGAGGATTTTATAAATGCGCTTCGTAGCAAAGCTGACATACGTTATCTTGACGACTTTAATTTTAACGAATTTCTGTCTGCCACAAAAAGCAAACGCTGATATTGTTGATAAAATAGTCGCACAGGTCGGCAACGAGATAGTAACTCAGCACGATGTTGAGCGTTTTGCGCCTGCACGGGTGCGGGCTATTAACGCCATTAAAAACGAAGATGAGCGTAAGCTCAAATGGGACGCTTACTATAGCGAAACATTGGATACTATTATAGACAATCTCACCTTGCAGGTAGCGGCAGCGCGTATAGGAATCGCCACTACTGATAAAGAGATACAGGATACGCTCATCAGGCTGCAAGACAGGAACTCGTCTTTGCGCGGGCTTATTAGTCAGATACTAGCCAGAGAAAAGCGGCTGACACCAGAACTGACGTTTATCGCCAAGAATGGCATTATAAGAAACAAGTTGCTTTCTGCAATGTTAAATCGTGCAATCATTACAGAGGAAGACTTGCACGATTTTTTGCAGCAGGGTAGTGCCTATAAAGCAGGGGTGGAATACTGTGTAGAGCTTGCATTCTTTGATAGTCAGGTTCAGTATGACAAGCTCAAGAAAAATAAGAAAGATTTTAAGGGTGCAGTAGAGTCAGTTGGCGGCACCTATGTGGATATGGATTGGGTGCGTTTAGAGGATGTTTCGCCAGAGTTGCGGTCGGCAGTGGCGCAGACAGATGAAGGCAAACTCAGTAGCCCTTTAACCGATGTAAGCGGCAAGGTGGCTGTTGTTCGTGTTGTTGGGGTGCGCGCCTCGCGGTATATACCTGATTCTGTCCGTAGAGACGTAACGTATGTGCTGATGGAGCAGCAGATGGAGTATATATTTAGTGCGTGGTATGATAGGCAGAAGCAGTCTATAGTTGTGTATAGGTTTCAGTAAGTTATAAGAGGTGTTATGAAAGTGGTTAAAGAATTTATTGATTCGCTGATTGTAGCGTTCGTTATAGCTATGTTTATCCTTACGTTTGTTATGGGGAACTATATTATCCCCTCTGGTTCTATGCTTGAAACGCTGCAAATCGGCGATAGAATATTGGTTGATAAGGTAAGCTATCTGTTTCGCAAACCTAAATTTGGCGAGATAGTCGTCTTTGAATATCCGCTGGAACCTGACAAGAATTTTATTAAACGTGTTATAGGGCTACCGGGCGATAGGATTGCTATTAAGAATAAGAAAGTTTTCTTAAATGGAGAAGAGCTTGTAGAGCCGTATATTCCGCAGGAACGTCTGACATCATACATAGATATAGTTGACAACGTGGCAGAATTTGTTGTGCCTGATGGTATGTATCTGATGTTGGGGGATAACAGAGATTCCAGTTTAGATAGCCGTTATTGGGGTTTCGTATCTGAGAAAATTATCAAGGGCAAGGCTGTTGTAGTTTATTTTTCTAAAGAGCCGGGAGGTTCTATTCGTTTTGAGCGGTTTTTCAAGATGATAAGGTGAGGGGCGTGTTATGAAATATAATCGGATATTGTTGAAGTTGAGTGGCGAGGCACTTATGGGCGAACAGCAGTTTGGTATAGACAGCAATGTAGTTCGCTATATAGCAGATGAAGTTGCCACTATACACTCTATGGGTGCTAAAATTGGGATAGTTATAGGCGGTGGCAATATCTATCGTGGTGTATCTGGTGCTGCAACGGGGATGAACAGGGTGACAGGCGACTATATGGGTATGTTGGCTACCGTTATCAACGCCCTTTCTGTGCAGGATGCGCTGGAAAGAGCTGGCGTTCCGTGCCGACTGCAAACAGCAATACAGATGAATCAGATAGCTGAGCCATTTATCCGCCAGAGGGCTATGCGCCATATGGAAAAGGGCAGAGCGATGATATTTGCAGCTGGAACGGGCAATCCATATTTTACCACCGATACGGCGGCTGCACTAAGGGCATCAGAGATAGATGCCAATGTGTTGATTAAAGCCACAAAGGTGGATGGGGTCTATACCGCAGACCCTATGAAAGATAAAACTGCTACTAAATATGATAAAATCAACTATATGGACGTTATCACACAAAATTTGAGCGTAATGGATGCGACTGCTATTACGCTTTGTATGGAAAATAGCGTGCCAATAGTGGTGTTTAGTCTGTATAATAAAGGCGATTTAGCTAAGATTGTATCAGGTGAGGACGTAGGCACCATAGTAACGCATTAAAAATGGGACGTCTCTTTCAGGCGTCCCATTTTTAATGCGTTACTATGGTGCCTACGTCCTCACCTGATACAATCTTAGCTAAATCGCCTTTATTATACAGACTAAACACCACTATTGGCACGCTATTTTCCATACAAAGCGTAATAGCAGTCGCATCCATTACGCTTTGTATGGAAAATAGCGTGCCAATAGTGGTGTTTAGTCTGTATAATAAAGGCGATTTAGCTAAGATTGTATCAGGTGAGGACGTAGGCACCATAGTAACGCATTAAAAATGGGACGCCTGAAAGAGACGTCCCATTTCAGAAACCAGTTATTTGTGTATTGCGTTTGCGGGGCAATCGCTTGCGCAAGAGCCACATTCAATACAGACATCAGCGTTTATTTTGTATTTACCGCTGTCACTTTCAATAGCACTAACGGGACATGTAGCGGCGCAAGCACCGCAGCCTAAACATTTTTCGTTGTCTATAGTGTAAGCCATAAGTCGCCTCCCTAAATATTATTGCGTTAATCTAGCCTGATGAGCGTTAAAAGTCAATCAGAATTTTATTAGTGTAATTCCACAAGTTAAAATGCCCCTCATATATTTTTTATTAGGGGTATGTATTGTGGGAAGTTATTGTTTTATTATAGTATTGTATGCAACGTTTATCATAAGCAGTGTCAGCACCCCAACTATAATAGGGCGGACAACTTTGCTCCCTCTAGTTATTACCAGTCCTGAGCCTACATACCCACCCAATATGCTGAATAATCCTGCGCATAGCCCCAGCGGGATAATTGCCTTGCCGTTAGTCAAAAACACTGCCAATGCACCCACATTAGATGCCACATTGATGAATTTAGCATTGCCAGTGGCTGTGCGTATATCCATCTTTACTAGTCCACCATATAGTAAGGCAAGGAATGTCCCCGTTCCAGGCCCATAAAATCCGTCATAAGCTCCCAAAAAAAACGATATCGCTACAGTGCCTGCAATCTGATAGTGTCTGGGATAAGGGGATAGCTCGCTTGTGAATGTCTTGTCCCTGATAACATAGAAAGTGGCAACAGGCAGAACGATTAGCAATAAACTTCCCAAGAGCTTTTCATTTGCCAGCAGTGTGAGGTTTGCTCCGATTGCAGAGCCTATAAGTGCACTGATAAGGCAGGGAACGGCAAGTCCCATATCTAAAAAGTTATTCTTATAGTATCGGTATGTGGCGGTAGCAGTCCCTAGTATGCCAGATAGTTTATTTGTGCCTAGTGCGTAGTGAATAGGGACACCTGCCAGTATGTATGCGGGCAAGGCTATTAGCCCGCCGCCGCCGCCGACAGCATCAACCAGCCCAGCAAGAAATACCAGCGGGCATACGATAAGAAAAGATGTTATAGATAAATCAAAGTCCATATAGCGGGCGATTATAGTGCTCTATTTCTAAAAGGTCAAGCGTATTTTACCCCTGTGAATTCCACAAGTTAAAATGCCCCTCATATATTTTTTATTGGAGGTATGTATTGTGGGAAGTTATGACAAGGTTAAAGGGATAAAGGCAACTATTAGCTGGACACCTACGTTTATTTTCTATACAATGCCACACATTATGCGGAAGTTTCTATTTATCTCAGCGACTTTAATGTCTGTTGTGCTAATCTATCGCGGACTTGGCGATGCTATGGTGGGCTATACGGGGGTCCCTATGGCTTTTCAGCAATACGTAGAGTTGGATAGTGACCGATACATTGTTAAAACTGGTGCTGGTGCAAAAATAGTTGTCAATGCAGGCGGTAAAGCTAGCGATAAATACAGGCGGCTGTCATTTGTAATCTCTGGACTTACAGACTATACTGAGGCTGTGCCTGTTATGACATACTCTGATAGTGCGGGCAATAAACAACAGACTGAGTTTAGTAGCTTTTTTAATGGGAACAACTGCTCGGATAGATTGAAAGTAGGTAAATGGACTACATTTGAGGTGTTACCTAATACGTATGCACATATAAATATTGAAAAGGTTTATTTGAGCAGATATTCAATGTTACCTAATAGCTTTATTCCGTTGTTTTTGCTGTTTTCTGCTGTTGTTGTGACTATTTTATACCTGTTTTTATATAAGGGTGTCTATAACAAGCTAGAAAAGTTAAGATTTTCTAATTGCATATTGGTAGCTGTGATAATAGTCGCACAGCTTGGTGTTATTGCATACCATACTAAACACAAGACGTATTTAGAAATTGACGAAGTATGGGCTTATCAGCTAGCAAACGACCAGTCAGATAATAAACAAGTTGTGTTTGATGAATGGCATTTCGGGCGTTATTACCTTGAAAAACTTACTGCACAACGTGGAGAGGGCTGGCAACAATATAAACAAATACTTGATATACCAAAAAATGATGATTGGTCTGCACCTTCACTGCCTTTTTTGCAACTACATTTTGTTTCATCAATGTTTCCTGATACGTATAGCATTTGGCTTGGCGTGGCTGTGAATATGCTCTATTTTGTAGGCACGTGCCTAGTGTTGTTTTTCATCTCTCGGCTACTGCTACCAGACAGGCTGGCATTGCTACCGCTCCTTTTATGGGGTTTCAGCGGTGCCGCTATTGGAATTGAAACTTATACTAGAGTTTATGCTATGTCCACTTTCTTTTACATATTGCTTGTGTATGTAGCTATGTGTATAGTCAAGAATACTTGCACCACCTCTGCGTTAGACGGGGGGGGGGGGCTTACGTAGCAAATGTTGCTATGTAACACTTGGCATAACGTTCTTTTTTGGCTTATGGACACATTATTTTTTTAGTGTATGGTTTGCTATGATTGCCATTCCAGTATTCCTTTATCTGTTAGCCAAACGGAGGTTTGTTGACATCGGTTGGTGTGTAGTTACTCTAGCAATAGCAGGGGTGTTATATCTGCTCGTAAATCCAGCTATCATGCATACCGCTGGAGCTAACGCTGTTCATCCATCCTTTATTGCCGTAAAACGAGTTATTACGGCATATATTGGTCATATAAACAGATTTTTATTTGCAGAGGGCTTTTATTACATAGCGTTTATAGGGGCTGTTATGCTTGTCGTTCAGGTGCGGGCAGTTGGAATAAAACGTTTTGTTTCTGATAAAAGAGCTAACTTTGTGGTGCTCGCTTTGTTGCTAATAGCTATGGTCTGCTACATTATAATTCTGCCTAATATTGGTGCGGGGAGACCGCCTCGCTATGTTTATCCTATATTCCCCACGATAGCACTAACTATTGTTTTCTTGCTCTGGACGCTATCGGATGGCAAGTTGTCTCGCAGCGTGTTTGCAGGGCTAATGGTTGCTTTCATTTTTATAAGCTCAACTTTTAAGCATTTAGACCAGCTAACAGTGCAGGACAAGCCCAGTTTGACAACTTTGGTTGAGAGTAACCATAATGTGCCTATCATTGTGTTTGCTAATAGCCTTGTGTTTATGCCATACCTAATGTCATTTGATAAAAGCATAATAGTGAACGTAGATGATGATAACTATGACAGATTGTTGAAAATTATAGACGAGGTGGCATCCGACAGACTCATTACCCGTGAAAATGATGAGCGTGAGTCAGTGAGTGCCAACACTAGCCGCTACAATGCGCTAGCCGCAAAGTTATTACAAGAACGTGGCTACGAGGGGGAATATATCAGTAGCGGTATGCGCCTATGGAGCAAAAAATAGTTTTCAGCCACCCCTGCCATTTTACCCCTTGCTTATTTCATTAAATAGTGATACAATATCTGTTGTTTCGTTATGTTTTAAGGGGTAGTTTATGCTAAAAGATTATTTGATAGCACCTGGACCTACACCTATTCCAGAAGAATCTCTTTTGGAAATGGCCAAACCCATAATGCACCACCACGACCCTCGTTTTGAGGCGTTGTTTCAGGATGCACGCAGAGAGTTAAGGGCAGTGTTTGGCACCTCTCGTGATGTGTTGATTCTCGCTTGTAGTGGCACTGGGGCTATGGAGGCATCTGTAGTTAATACGTTGTCTGCTGGCGTTCGGGTGCTTGTTATCAATGCGGGTAAGTTTGGCGAACGTTGGGTTAATATTGTTAAAGCTTATGGGCTAGTAGTGGACGAGCTAACCTATGATTGGGGCTATGCGGCTAAAGTTGAGGATGTAAAGGGTTATTTGGACAAGCACCCCGACACCCGTGCCGTTTTCATACAAGGGAGCGAAACTTCTACTACTGTATACCACCCAATTAAAGAGCTTGCGGAGCTTATAAAGAACTATAAAAATACAATTTTTGTGGTGGATGGCATCACGACTGTGGGCGTGTATGACACCAAAATGGACGAATGGGGAATAGATATACTCATTACAGGTTCGCAAAAGGCGTTAATGTTGCCTCCCGGTCTGGCGTTTATTGCATTGAGCGATAAGGCGTGGGGTTTTACAAAGACTGCAAAGCTACCTAAATTTTATTTTAACTTGACTACTGAGTTAAAGAAACAAACGACTTCTGTTAGTGCGTGGACGCCAGCGGTGAGTATTGTTCGCGGGTTAAAGAAATCTCTTGAGCTATTAAATAGTGAGGGGTTGGCTAACGTATATAAACGTCATGCAGTTTGTGCCGATGCTACTCGTGAGGCGGTTGAAGCGTTAGGCTTGAAGTTGTTTGCCAAGGAGCGTCCTGCAAACTCTGCTACTATGGTATGTGTGCCAGAGGGGATAGATGGGACACAACTAAAGAAATATATGGGTCTTAAGCTAGGCGTAACCGTAGCTAATGCGCAAGACAACGTTAAGGGCAAGGCGATACGCATATCGCATTTAGGCTATCACGGCTATTTTGATACTATTATAGCGATAAGTGCGCTTGAAATGGCTCTTAAGGTGTTTGGGGTTGACGTAAAGCTTGGTGTTGGTATTGCCGCAGCCGAAAGTGTGTTCGCTAAAAATATACCTGCTAAGGACTAGGTATTGGAGTGTTGCAGATTTATAATACCCTGACTGGTAAGCGAGAACCCTTTACTCCGCAGAGGGCGGGCGAGGTATCTATGTATGTGTGCGGTGTCACCGTTTATGACCTCTGCCATATAGGACATGCACGTAGTGCTGTAGCCTTTGACTTGGTGCGCCGTAGCTTAGAGTGGCTGGGTATGAAGGTGACATTTGTAAAGAACTTCACAGATATTGACGATAAAATTATAAAACGTGCAAACGAAACTGGTAGGGATTGGCGCGATATTACCACAGAGTTTATTGCCAAGCACGATGAAGATATGTCTTCGCTGGGTGTTCTGCCTCCGACTCATACTCCGTGTGCAACCGAGTATATGGACGACATTATTGAGCTTTGCAAGCTCCTTGTTGATAAAGGGCTTGCTTATGAATCAAATGGTGATGTGTATTATAGCGTGGCAAATTTTGCAGAATACGGCAAACTATCTCATAGGAATTTAGAAGACATGCAAGCGGGTGCGCGCATAGATGTGAACGAGCAGAAAGAAAATCCGCTTGATTTTGCCGTGTGGAAATCTGCAAAGGCGGGGGAGCCTTATTGGGAGTCTCCGTTTGGCAAAGGGCGTCCGGGCTGGCATATAGAATGCAGTGCTATGAGCAAGGGGCTTATGGAACTGCCGCTTGATATACACGGTGGCGGGCAAGACTTAGTGTTTCCACACCACGAGAATGAGATTGCCCAAAGTGAGGCTGCCTGTGACTGTGAACTTGCCCGCGTGTGGATGCATAATGGGTTTGTTAATATCAATAAAGAGAAGATGTCTAAATCATTGGGCAATTTCTTTACTATACGCGATATATTGAAGAGTTATGATGCTGAGGTGTTGCGTTTATTCTTGCTGACTACGCACTACCGTCAACCACTTGAGTTTGCAGACTCAAAGCTGATAGAGGCTGAAAGTGCGTTAGAGCGTATATATATATATAAAGATGAGTTGGAGCACTTTGTTGCATCTAAAAAAGGTGCTGATTTGTCAGCCGAAGTGAACGTTGCTAAAACTAAGTTTTATGCTGACTTTAAGCAGGCTATAGAGGACGATTTCAATAGTCCATCTGCTCTAGCCGCCGTGTTTGATATGGTGCGTGCTTTTAATACTGTGC
>NZ_BAAIHG010000007.1:0-39753 GCF_054655775.1 Candidatus Termitispirillum reticulitermitis
ATCAACAATACCATATTTCACATCTCTTGCTTCAACTAGTTCTTTCTTATAGTCAAAGTCTACGGGCATAGGCTTTTTAAGGCGCAGTAACTTATTGAAAAGCGAGCTAGACAAAATAAACTAGGCTTATGGCGACAAAGTAGCCCTACTCCCCCGTGGCAGTATCGGGGCAAATAGTCTCTATTTCCAAATGCCCGAACCTTTACGTTTTGCTTCGCTCTCGGCTTTATCGTAATCTACCTGCCGTCCCTTATCCTTTTTGTAAAAATATTTTGTGGTTCTACGAGCTAATGTTGACATATTCCATATTGTATTGTTAAATACTACACCTGAACGTAAAAGTGTGCTAAAATATATGCGGAGGTCAATATGGAACTATTTAGGACAGTTGTTGACGGCAATGCCGTGAGTAAATTATTCCCATTGCCCGAACCTTACCAAGACAGGGAGGTTGAAATTGTTATTACCCCTGTGCAGAAACGAGATAAGGGTGAAAAACTTGCCGCTTTCAATAAGTTACTGCGCCTTAAAAAGCCTATGCCCGTAGACTTTGACTATAAGAAAGAACTAGTTGAAGCAAGAGATGTGAAATATGGTATTGTTGATTGATACAAATATAATAATAGACTTCATTGCTAGCAGAGAGCCCTTCTCGGAGGTTGCCACTGAACTAATCCGAAAATGTCTCACTAATAAGGTAACTGGTTACGTCGCCGCACATAGCATTACAAATACGTTTTATATATTGAGAAAGCATTTTTCTGTAAATGAGCGCAAGGAGATATTGTCTGAACTGTGCAAAATCTTGAAAGTTGTAGATTTAGACGGTTTGTCGGTAGCGAATTCCCTAGCGAACAGAACGTTTGATGACTTGGAAGATTGTTTGCAAGTAGCGTGCGCTAAGACTATCGGGGCTGAATACATTGTTACAAGAAACATAAACGATTTTGTCCACTCCCAAATACCAGCCGTTTTGCCTGAGTATATCCTAGAACAACTAGATTAGTGCTTGGTATTCTAAAAAGTCAGACGGGTTCATTATCCAGCTTTCATTAGGATAGTGCTTTAAGTTGCCAGTTATCAGAATGGCACCGCAACCTTTAGCGGTGTCGTAAAATATGCGGTCTGTTTCATCAGGCATTTGTATGTCGCTTGAGATAGGCAGAAATGAAATACTTATATCCATTAGCAAATCAACAGTGACTATAGCACCACTCGCAACCATTTTAGAGGCAAGTCTTGGACGATTCACAACGTCCATATATTCGGCGATGATTATTTCATTACAACATAGTCTAATTTGCCCATCGCTAAAATAGCTCTTTACCACCATATCTAGCACTCTTGCTGGCTTACCCACGTCAACAAGAAGTGCCGATATGATTACGTTCGTGTCTAAAACTACCAGCAAAGAGACTACCTCGCCAAAGTAGCCTTTTTCTCTAACCTATAAGCCTGTATTTCGGCATCTATGTCGTCCATAGTCAATTTATCAAGTCCAGCTTCAGCCGCTTGTCTACGTACGCTAGATATTAAGCTCATAGCCTCCGCATAGCCGATGGAATTCACTACACCCACTGAGGGCTTGCCCTCGCTTGTCAGCACGACCCTGCCATCGCGTCTCAACGTTTTCTGCACCCTCTTGTCAGAGGTGCTAAACTCTTGAACTGATAAAGATTCCATACGCCCCCCTTTCCATATCCAGAAAGTATATCAATATATTAAATATTCGTCAAGTAGTAAAACTAGTGGACGTAAAAGGCTAAAAATATCCAGCATAACTTTCCCCCTTGACACGCTCTAAACGTATGTTATAATGCACTCTATGATTACCAAAAACATAATATCTATATGCGTTTCTGCCCCCCCCCCCCGCAAGTGCAATACCATTGCGGGTTTCAGAGGTTTATCGTTCTGATTTAGCTTGTGTTGTTTCGTTTCGTTCCAACTCATATAAAACTTTCGGTGAGTGCTAATCATGCGCAAAGAGTTCTTGCGTTGGTTCAGTCCGACCTTTCGCCGTGCAGACGATAACAATAAACGGCTTGATGAAATCAAACGGCTGGTCTATCACGGACAGCACGATGTCGCGTCTGCTTTTAGTATTCCAATAGATGAAGATATTAGATATGCTAAGTTGCTCTATGAGGGGCTGAAAGGGCTTAACTTGCCTAACGATTATCAAAACTTTGTCAGAGGACTTGATAGCAATGACAGAGACAGCTTTCGCCTGTATCTAAAACGGTTAATAAACATTGCCGAATGTGGAGCGCGTAGCATACGTTGGCGTGAGGACGAGATGAAACGCTTAATTGAAGCCTATGATACTCTTGCCTATGCCCCGTTTGAGTTGACTAATGATATATTCGTTTGCGGCGATTACCTGTTTCCAAAACATATTTTTCCGTTTCCATATTTAGATAAGATGGGCATACCGCTGTTGCACCACCCTGAGCGACTGAATGGGTTAGATTTTATTGACGGTGGGGCATCCATTGGCGATTCAGCACTGGTAATGTCTGAATACACCACAGGCAATGTTCACGCTTTTGAACCTACGAAAGAAGGCTACGAACTTATGTTGAAGACTTTGGAGATAAACCATAGCACGAAGATTGTCCCTGTTCGCAAGGGGTTGTCAGATAAATGCGGATTTGCCACGATATATGTGGACGAAACTGGAACTGGTTCTGCACTCATTAAGCAAGATGTTTATAGGCTTTCTGGTGAGGAGCGAATAGAGTTGACAACGATAGACGAATACGTGAAAGCTAATAACCTGAAAATCGGTTTAATCAAATCTGACATTGAGGGAGCGGAAATGTTGTTGTTAAAGGGTGCAGAGGAAACTATAAGAACACAGAAACCCGCACTAATTATTAGCATTTATCATAATGCTAAAGACTTATTTCTAATAAAACCTATGATTGAAAGCTGGAATCTTGGGTATAAATTCAGTCTATTCAGGGGTGCTCCTGAAAGTGCATTCATTGAGCTTGCTCTTATAGCTGAAATGCGCTCAACCACGCCGCCCCTCCATACAGGGCTGCATCGTTGCGCAGGCGGGCTATAGCTACTTTACTTCTGCCACGAAACGGCGGAAATACCAGCTCGTCTAGTAATTTCAGCGTTCTAGGTAGATAGTGCTCGGCTAGTTCGCTTACACCACCTCCGATGCGCACAGCTTCTGGTGCAAATACATTTATAGTAGTTGCTATTAGATGCGCTAGGTGCGTGGAAAATATCTCAAACGCCGCCTTTGCATTGCCATCGCCAGCACGTAGCCTATCCAGCACGTAGCCTATGCTGGTTGCATCGCCACTAGCCGGGCATTGGTCATCGCCCGATAAGTCTTTGTAGTCAGTTGTAATAGCTGGCAGGGTACAGTATTTCTCCGCGCACCCGCGCTTGCCGCAGCCACAGAGTCGCCCATCAGAAACCAGCGTAATATGCCCTAGCTCAGTGTAGGTAATATCCCCTGTCAACAGCTCGCCGTTCAGCACCACGCCACCGCCAATACCTGTACCTAGCGTTAACAACACCATTGAGCGCAGCTTGGGGTTAGATTTGTCCAGAATATATTCGCCTAGTGTCGCCATATTAGCATCATTTTCTATATGTATGGGTTTGCCACTGACAGATAAAGCTTTTGCTACGTGCTTGCCAGTCAAACTAGGCAGGTTCGGCGCAAATAGCAACTCGTCAGTGCGTTTGTCATATACACCGGGTAGCGATACCTGCACGGCATCCACGTCTGATGTCTTTATCAGCCCCAGCAGAGCAGAAATCAACTCGTTATAGCCCTTAGGTGTGGCAATCTTACCGCTAGAAACTATTCTATAAGCCACAGGCTGCGCTACTTGAATGATTTTAGGTTTTGCGATTATCTGTGATGTTGTCGCTTCTGATAACATCACAGCATATTTGATTGCCGTGCCGCCTACATCTGCTACAAAATATCTTGCCACCATTAGCCCGCCGTCAAGAATCTAGCTACCAGCTTCTTCAGCCCCGCGCGTTTGAACATCACGTCCACTTTTGCGCTATCACCCGCCCCCTCTACTTGCAACACTACACCATCGCCAAATACCTCGTGACGAACGGACTGTCCTTTGCGCAAGCCATCAGTGGTGTTATCGGCTACTTGCTTAAAGTCAGTCGCAAACCGCTCAGGTCGGACAAAGTCCTGCTTCTCTTTGTAGCCAGCTAGTTCTAGTTCTGATATAAACCTAGACGGCGGGTAGTTCTGTCGTTTGCCATAGCTCATACGTGAGCTTGCAAAGCTCAGTGTTAGGTATCGTTTTGCTCTAGTCACACCCACATAGCAGAGCCTGCGTTCCTCCTCTAGGTCGCCTTTATCGTCATCACTAGATTTTGGGAACAACCCCTCCTCTAGCCCCGTGATAAACACTGATTCAAACTCTAGCCCCTTTGCCCCGTGCAGTGTCATTAAAGATATTTTACCTTCGGCACCCTCATCTCCTGATGTGACTAACGTGGCAGTTTGCAAAAAGTCCGCCAGTGTGCTACCCGCTTCGTTAGCCGCCACCGCTGCATTATATAGTTCAAATATATTTTCTGTTCTATTTTTAGCCTCAACCTCGTCTTCGGTGCGCATCAGATAGTCTTTGTAGCTCGTCAGCTCTATAACAGCATTTACCATCTGCCCCACATTCTCTTCCGCCGAAACCGCCGCAATAATCTCACGGAACTGCCCAACCCCCGTCTGCTGGTGTGTGGACAATGCAGGAAATATATGTTCTATAGCCACTAATAGGTCAACGTGGTTTGCCGTAGCATACGTTTTGAATTTATCAATAAGCGCGTCCCCTACCCCGCGCGATGGTGTCTTAATAGCACGACTGAACGCTGCTTCGTCATAGGGATTATCTATCACACGCAGATAGCTTAATACGTCCTTCACCTCCCTGCGTTGATAAAATGCCTGTCCGCCTATCACCTTGTGCGGGATTCCGCGTCTGCTGAACTCAGCCTCAAAGTTGCGCGATTGGGCATTCGTGCGGTATAGCACTGCTACATCACTGCGCTGCAAACCCTTGTTCAGATGTCTTTCCACCATATCAGCTACAAATACCGCCTCGTAGCGTTCATCCCCCACCTTTTGGCAGATAATATCAGCATTTACATCTAGGCAAGCGTGCAGGTCTTTCCCCCGTCGCTCCTCGTTGTGGTGAATTAAACGATTCGCCAGCTCCAGTATCCCCTGTGCACTGCGGTAGTTATCGGTTAGCTTGATTTCTTTGACACCCTCAAAATATTCATCAAAACGCAATATATTGTCTATTTCCGCCCCACGCCAGCTGTATATTGACTGGTCATCGTCCCCCACTACGCAGATATTGCCACTACTACCCGCAAGTGCCCGTAAAAACCTAAACTGGATGATATTTGTATCCTGATATTCATCCACCAGTATATATTTGCAACGCTCTCTATATTCGGCTAATATATCAGAGTGTTCTATGAATAGCCGTAGCGACAGACTCAACATATCATCAAAGTCAATAAGCCGTTGTCCGCGCAAGAGTTCTTCATATCCTGCAAATACATCGGCAAACCTGTGCGTAATATCCTCTGGTCGTCTGTTTTCCACATAGCCCATAGTGTTCTTATAGTTGGAAATCATATTTAGATAGCCCTTAGGCGTGTAGCGTTTAGGGTCTATACCCAGACTATTAACAGCCTCCTTTACGATTGCAAGCCTATCGTCTTGGTCAACCGTTGAAAAGTTGCCGTTCACCCCCGCAACAGTCCTAGCCCCAGCATCTCGCAAGATACGCAACCCTATGCTGTGGAATGTCCCCAGCCATACTCCAGCTGCCTTGCCGCCTAACAACGTAGCAACCCGATGTTTCATCTCGTCAGCTGCTTTATTGGTAAACGTAACCGCTAGTATGTTATATGGTGAAATGTCTAGTTTCTGTATCAGATGCGCTATGCGGTGTGTTATAACACGCGTCTTGCCTGTGCCCGCACCCGCCAGAACCAGCATAGGACCATTTCCATAGGTAACAGCTTCCTGTTGGCTAGGGTTCAGTTTTGCTATTAGCTCAAGCATATTAGTTATCAGCCTTATAGCCTAAAAGGGCAATTTTATTAGCGTTTAAGAACTTAACGCACTCTTCGCGCTCCACTATGAACGTCCTGTCTGCCTCAATAGCTATTACCTTACCGCCCGCTTGCTTAATATTTTGCAACGTTGTCATACCGATAGTCGGCACGTCAAAACGAACGTCTTGTATGGGTTTTGCCACCTTTACGAGCGTCCATCCCCCCTTTGGCAACAGCTCCCCAGCTCGCACAATCAACCTATCCGTTCCCTCTATAGCTTCAACCGCTATCACATCTAAATTATTTACCACTACACTCTGCCCGATGTCCAGCCCCGCAATGCCACGAGCTATCTTATAGCCAAAATGCACGTCGTTCATCTGCTTATCGGTAGGTTTTGTCTTGCTAATAAGCCCCTCTGTTATTAGCAGGTCTTTGCAGATGTCCATCTGCGACAGCACCTTGACACCTAACTTTTCAATCTCTTCTATGATAGCGAGCATTATGGTGTCCGTCCTGCGGTCTTTCAGCATAGCCAGCATCGTCAAGGCTTTCAGGTCAAACTTCAGCCCCCATTCCAGCACTATGGTGCTAAACTTGCCCGCAAACAGCACACTATCAGCACCGCTCTGAGCTAACATTTTGATATGCTTTAAGACTGCCCCTACCTGTGTTATCTGGAATTGTTCCACATCGTCAGCCCGCCCACGCATAGCTTGCGCCACCTCGTCTTCAAAGACGATAGCCGATACTCTGACACCCGCCGCCTTTAGCCGCTCCACAGCAAGTGCGGGCAACTGATACTTGCCTGCGATTACCACAACATGCATTAGACTGACACCCCACGACTTACTATTTACAAAACGTCTTCTAGGACAATAGTTTGATTCCTATCAGAGCCTATTGATACTAGGCAATATGGGGTATTTAGATAATCACTCATAAAGGCAATATATTCTTGAGCGGTTTTAGGCAAGTCAGACAGCCTTTTTGCACTAGAAATATCCTCTTTCCACCCCTCAAAACTCTTATATACAGGTTCTATTTCGTCAAGCAATTCTGTTTGAGACGGGAATATGTTAGTATCTTTCCCTTTTATTTTATATGCCACGCATAGCTTTATTTCATCTAGTCCGCTCAGCACGTCTAGTTTAGTCAGGGCTATGTGGCTAAATCCATTTAACATAGCAGAATATTTCAACGCCACTAGGTCAGCCCAGCCACAACGACGCGGTCTGCCAGTGACAGCACCAAACTCCCCGCCGTTCTTGCGAATCAGCTCACCCAGCTCATCTTTCAGCTCGGTAGGGAATGGTCCACTGCCCACGCGGGTGCAATACGCCTTAGACACACCTACAATATTCCTTATCTTACGCGGAGATAAGCCTGTGCCACAACATGCACCGCCTGCACTACCATTGGACGATGTGACGAACGGATATGTTCCGAAGTCAACGTCTAACATCGTCCCCTGTGCACCCTCAAGCATAATTTTCCTGCCCTTGTCAGCCGCTTCGTTTATAATAACGGTGGTGTCGGCGATAAACGGCGCAAGCCGAGCGGCGTAGCCCTTAAACTTCTCTAATATAGCGTCAAAGTCAATATTAGGCATACCATATAGATGTTTAGCCTTAGTATTCAGTTCATCAGCTTGTTCGGCTAGCTTAGCTTTTAGCAGTATGGGGTCAAGCAGGTCTTCCATGCGAATACCTGTCCTACCAGCCTTGTCTATGTAGCAGGGACCAATACCTCTGCCAGTAGTCCCGATTTTTTTATCGTCTTTAAGTGCTTCGCGGCGTTTATCAAATTCAATATGATAAGGCATAACAACATGGGCGTGCCCCGATATGAAGAATCGCCCATCAAACTTAACTCCGCTAGCCAGCAGTTCGTCAATTTCTGTAAGCAGGGCAGATGGGTCAACCACTGCACCATTGCCTATAAGGTTGGTGGTGGACGGGTGTATAATGCCAGACGGAATAAGCCGCAAGATATATTTCTTTTTATTCACCCAGACGGTGTGCCCCGCGTTCGCCCCGCCTTGATAGCGCATAACGTAGTCCGCTTGTTCGGAATACATATCAACAATCTTCCCTTTCCCTTCATCGCCCCACTGGGCACCAATAACCACTGATACAGCCATAATAACACCTCCACAGAAAACAGCTTTATGCTAGCAGATATTATAATTATTGACAACCTTGCATTTTATTATAATATTCCGAATATTTACACAATATTTCGCCTTATTTCGCCTTTTCATTTGAGATGGCGAAAGGTTTAAATAACTAGAATATAAAATTCTCTACCAATAAATTGCTAAGTATGATATAGTATCGGGAAGCATTATGGTATATAGTTTTAGGAGGCATTGAAATGGCAGATAAGGCAAAGGTTTATTATTCATCACTTGAGAACGACCCTACGCAGTCCCCGCTGAATAAGATTAAAAGGCTGATGGAGAGTTGCGGGGCGAAAAATACCTATGAAAAGGGCGACTTAGTAGCTATTAAAGTGCACTTCGGCGAGCTTGGCAATGCCGCTTTCCTGCGCCCAATATATCTAAGACCAGTTATTGACACTGTTAAACAATACGGCGGCAATCCGTATCTAGTTGACACTAACACACTATATATTGGTATGCGTTCTAACACTGTTAACCACTTGCACAACGCCTCCCTGAACGGCTTTAACTACTCCACGCTACAAGTGCCAGTCGTTATTGCTGACGGCTTGCGGGGGCAGAACTCCGTAGAACTGCCCGTGCCTAACGGCAAACTCAAAAAGCGTGCTATTATCGCATCAGATATTGCTAGTGCAGATGCCCTTGTTCTAATATCCCACTTTAAGGGACACGCGTTCGCTGGCTACGGCGGTGCTATAAAAAACCTTGCTATGGGCTGTGCATCACGGGCGGGCAAGTTGGATATGCACAGCGTATCAAAGCCCTCTGTCAACACCAGCGTCTGCGTAGGTTGTGGCAAGTGTAAGAACCAGTGTCGCGAACAGGCTATTGAACTGAACGCTCAAAAGGCAACGATTACAGATAAATGCGTTGGCTGTGTGCGCTGTGTAGGCGTGTGTCCTGTGCATGCAATACAGACCAAAATGGATAACTCTAAGGAAGACCTGCAAAAGTCTATGACCGAATATGCAGCGGCTGTTATAAATAGCTTTAACAAACCAGTTATATGCGTAAACGTGTTGGAGTCAATAGTTCCTTCGTGCGATTGTATGCCCGGCAATGATGCGCCAGTCTGCCCCGACATAGGCTTTGTGGCTAGCACCGACCCAGTGGCACTAGACCAAGCCAGCTATGACCTAATGAAGAAGGTGTCAGGCGGGAAAGACCCGCTGGCAGAGCGACATGATGGTATGACAGGTGAAGTTCAGCTCATACACGCCGAAACAATTAGCTTTGGCACGAGGAGCTACGAGCTGATTACTCAAAAATGAAGCCCTTAAAGGAATATTTAAGACTATATCTGGTGCTTGAGACGTCTATGCTGAAACTGCCGCTTGAAGACTTTATAGGTCAAGCGGTGGACGGGGGCGTTACGGCTATCCAGTTACGCGACAAAGGAGCAACTGCAAACGAGCGTTTAGCAACTGCGAACAAGCTCAAACGCATAATTGCCGATAAGGACGTGCTCTTTATAGTGAACGATGACCCCGATTTAGCACGGGCGGTTGGTGCGCACGGCGTTCATCTAGGACCAACCGATATGCCGCCTGATAAAGTCAGGCTTATGTTCCCCGAACTAATCATAGGCTGTTCTTGCAATGATTTCGCCGATACTGTTATTATTAAAAGTGCTGGTGTACACTATGCGGGGATTGGTCCCGTGTTCCTGACAATCACTAAAACAGATGCTCGCCCAGTGATAGGCGTTGACGGGATGCATAAGCTGGCGGAAATTTTGCCTGTGCCTTCTGTGGCAATTGGCGGTATTACAGAGAATAATGTTGGCAGAATGATGTTTAGTGCCAATGCTGGCGTTGCAGTGGCATCAGCCCTATGTAAAGCTGAAAATCCGCAAGGTATCGCCGCCAAAATTCGCGCATCTGTTGATAAATATAGACCATTACCAGAGCTATCAGAATTGCAAGCATAGTCTGCTATGAAAGAGTTTCAATTTATAGAAGAGCTGAAAGCAGTATCCTCCACTAATATTTCTAACAAAGCATACGGTATAGGCGATGATGCCGCACTCCTTGACAGTAAAACTTTAATTGCCACAGATATGATGACAGAAGGTATTCACTTCCACCCATCAGAGCCTATTAACAGCGTGATAGATAGACTATTCATCTCAAATATCAGCGATATAGCGGCTATGGGGGGACAAGCTAGTGGCTACAAAGCACTATTATGTGTATCAATACCACCAAGCTACGATAAAAAGGCACTACTAGCGACTATCACAAGCGCAAGCCTCAAATACAATGTCAGTTTAATAGGCGGGGACACTACATCTAGCACCAACGGGGCGGTATTCTCTCTAACAATTATAGGTAAGCGAGGCAGACATATATTAACACGCAGCAATGCGCTCGCAGGCGACATTGTCTATGTATCGCGGAAGCTTGGAGCAAGTAGGTATTATCTAGAACACAACACTATTCATAATGTTTTGCACGAGGCGGCGTTGGGTGAACTGCTTGGCAGGCTAGATGGCGTAGGTGCTTGCACGGATGTGTCAGATGGGCTGGGGCGCGACCTTGCCAACATAGCAAGGGCAAGTGACGTTATGGTAGAGCTAGACGGACAGCTATTACCCATTGCAGATGAGTTGGCACAACTGAAAGCCCCTAATATAGCCGAATATGCACTTTCATCTGGAGAGGAATATGCATTGGTGTGGACTGTCCGCCCCGATAGAGCGGCGCACACAGAGAAAACAATCTCCAAAAAGCTGAATAGAAAAGTTCACAGGATAGGCGTAGTCTGTAAAAACAAGAACTGGGGCTGCTACTTAAACACTAATGGCAAATTAAAGGATATAGTGATGCTAGGGTATGAACATGAGTAAATTAAACAACACCAAACTCGTGCCTACGGCATCTCTCCGCATTCTTAACTTCGGCATCGTAGCAGAAACGTATTGCATTTTCAAGATATATCAATGTAGTATAAGCAATGCACATTCACCATATAGGATATCTTGTAAAGGATATTGGCGCGGCAGAGGCTGAGTTCACACATCTTGGTTATATACCGGAGGATTCTCGCACTTGCGACAATGCTAGAGGTGTGGAAATATCCTTTTGGCTCAAAGATGGCATTCGTGTGGAACTTATATCTCCCGTATCTGAAAGCTCACCCATATTTGGACTCTTGAAAAAATATAAAAACACCCCATATCATATCTGCTATGAGACTAACAATTTGTCCAGCAAAATTAAAGAGCTATGCCAACTGGGGGGGGTGTGGTATGGTTATGAAGAAAGCTAAGGTTTTTTATAGTGGCAACAGTCAAGCTGTAAGATTACCAAAGGAATTTCGTTTTGACGAGAAAGAGGTCTATATTAAGCATATAGACAAAATCGTTATGCTAGTTCCAGCGGAGAATATTTGGCGCAATATGTTTGATTCGCTTGATAAATTTACAGACGATTTTATGGCTGAGCGCAGTCAACCGTCAGTGCAGGAACGTGAGGAGCCATAATGCTGTATATGTTGGATACAAACATCTGTATTTACATTATCAAACGTAAGCCCCAAGCAGTTTATAGGCGGCTATGCGCATTGTCGCCAAACAATATCTGTATATCGTCTATTGTAGTTTCAGAACTCTTTGTCGGCGTAGAAAAAAGCTCTAAACCTAATGAAAACCGCGATGCTTTATGGGCTTTTTTATCTCCATTTTCTGTGCTTGACTATGGCTTGGCAGAAGCTAAAATCTATGGTGGGGTGAGAGCAGAACTTGAACGTTCAGGAAATATCATAGGTGCTTATGATATGATGATAGCAGCTCATGCAATAAATCTAAGTGCAGTGCTGATAACGAATAACATTCGTGAATTTGAACGTGTGCGCGGATTACAAATAGAAAACTGGGCAAAGGATAACTAGAATTATGGGCGTAAAGTCAACATTTGAACAAGTGCGGATAGCGGGTATATCCAGCGCAGTAGGCGAAAACAGTCGCACCATTGAGGACGACTCCACACTATACGGTAACAATATAAAACGAATAAACCGATTAAAATCAGTTTTAGGCATCCACACCCGCCACATCGCAGACTCTCAAACTACCGCACTAGACCTAGCATTTCAAGCAAGCTCCACGCTAATAAACGATATGAACATAGACATAGCCACCATTGATGGCGTTGTGTTCATCACCCAAACGCCCGACTACAAGATGCCAGGCAATGCCTACTTGCTACACAAACTACTATCACTCAATACAAACTGCGTTGTGCTTGACTTGACGCTCGGCTGTTCAGGCTTTGTATATGGACTATGGCTCAGCTTTATGATGGCATCTAGCACCTGCAAACGCGTTCTGCTATGCGTGGGGGACACTCTCAGCAAAACAATCTACCCCAAAGACGCTGCACAGCTCACTATAATGGGGGACGCAGTCAGCGCAATATTAGTAGAACGTTGCGAAAAAACCGACAAAACTAATAGCTATTTTTCACTATCGGCAGACGGCAACGGCTACGAATACCTAAATATCCCCGCTGGCGGGCAACGACTACCCATAAGCGAAGAGACCAAACGGGAGCTTACAGACACAGACGGCAGTATCCGCACAGCGGAGAATCTTACTATGAACGGCGTGGCGGTCTATCAGTTCACAAACGATGCTCAGCCACCCCTAGTAGATGAAATACTTGCCTACGCAGGGATAGGCAGGGAGGATATAATATACTTCATATTCCATCAGGCTAATAAATATATGGTAGAAAACATAGCCTCAAAAGCTAACTTGCCGTTAGATAAATGTCCAACTAGCTCGTTCAGCAAATACGGCAACACAGCGGGGGCGTCTATTCCCCTAGCCATCAGCGATATGGCGGAACATTTCCAGCTCACAACTGGCAAGTATCTATTGCAAGGTTTCGGCGTAGGTTTATCGTGGGGAGCGTGCGTGCTGACGCTAGATAAAATATACTGCCACCTTGCAGTTGCTCCCCTCCCCACTGTAACAGCCATACAATCAGCCACTTCCACCTAGTCCTTCCTCCTTTCCGTTACTGCCTTGCTTGTTTTGTGGACATTTTCATAGCAATGTAATATGATACAAAAATGGATAGAAATCTTGCATTAACTAGGCTTGCCGCTCTGCTTAGAGAGGTAATGGATGATGAAAGTCTCATTATTGATGAGACAAGTAGCGTGCAACAGCTTGAAGGGTGGGATAGTATCGCCCAAGTATCTATTATAGCTGCAACAGAAACTGAGTTTGGGCTGAAAATCAGACTAGAGGAGTTGCCCAGCACCTATCACGTAAAGGGCTTGCTAGATATTATCACAGCACGAGCTACGAAGTAGAATGGGCTACATAGACTATCGCATAATCGCTTCTAGGCTGGATATGCAACGCGGGGACGTGCTCTACCTGATGACAGATATTTCACGCCTAGCCTACGAATGTATGCTAGCGGGCGATACCTTTCAGCCTGATGTATTTATAAATACACTACAAAAGGCTGTGGGCAATACTGGGACGCTACTAGTGCCCACATATAACTGGGACTTCTGCAATGGTATAGCCTACGACCACTACAAAACCTCCTGCAAAACAGGCGTTCTCGGAAAAGTTGCCCTGACCATGTCCGACTTTAAGCGCACCAAGCACCCTATCTATTCATTTGCAGTATGGGGTGAGGCTAGCGAAATGCTCGCCACAATGGACAACGTTAGCTCGTTTGGTAGCGATTCTCCATTCGGCTATATAGACTCCGCAGGCGCAAAAGCGTTCGCACTAGGAATTGCACCCAATAGAGCATTTACCTATCTGCACTATATTGAGCAGAATATGGGCGTTCCATACAGGGAGCACAAAGACTTCACGGCAGACTACACAGACGCACAAGGCAACACAAGCCGCAAAACCTATTCAATGTATGTGCGCAACCTAGCACTAAACCCTCAGCACAACCACGCAGGACAAGACTGGCTGGCAGATACGCTCCGCAACCTTGGCGCATTAAAAACTAACATATACAACAACGTTGAGTTTCACACATTCCCCGTCAGAGCGTTAGATGCCATATATAAGATTGAGTTAGAATATAACGGAGCGAAAAATCTATACACATTTGATAATGTTGCCAATAACAATGCTACTACTTAACGATAAAGTCCACTATGTCCTTAATGGTCTTGAACGATTGCAGTTCACCAAAGGAGAGAGTCTTGGAAAACTTGTCGCCAATAGTCACCACCAGCTGTAACCACGAGAGCGAGTCCCAGTCAGCAATGTTCTCTATGACATCAGTCTCCGTGAACGACATATTCAAATTAGCTGATAACACCGATAATATCTCACTCCTGCTCATACAACCTCCCTTATAACTCCTGCCTCTACTAATCTATTCGCTACATCTATCAAACTGAACGGAGATGCTCTTACAATATCAGCAATATTCATCAAATCGTTCGTGCCGTCTGCGTAGGCAAGCAGGTTCATCATATCACGCGTCTGCGCCACACTATCCTTAGTGCTGACGGTCGGATAAAGTCCACGTTTGCCGAGTTGCGCCTCACAAGCAAAGACATTCTTATAAACACGATTATTTTCTAACAACACTATACAATTTTTTACTAGATTTATCCCGCCCTGTAGCCCCGCTGGGGAGATAAACGACATGTCGTCTAGTGATGTGTGATATTCTGGATATTCCCCATATTTAGTGCGACATAGCCCGCAGACGGGCAATTCCACACCCGGAGAGCAAAACTGACGCTCATCACTACCGCGTTGCAAGAACGAATACTCTTTATAATCAGATGTAATATGTTCCAGCGCATATTTTGCCACCCTGTCAGCTAGGGTGTCCCCGTAGCGGCTGGCAACGTGCGAATAATCCCCGTTATCCCCTATGCACGACAGCACAAAGCCTGCTATTAGGTGTTTTTTCAGCCATTCCAAATGTTGGAATAGATACACAATGCTACCAATAGTCTCTGGCAGGTATAATATGCGGTAGCTGAATCTGCGTGGAGCAGTTTCTAGCCACTGAGCGATAGCCGTTGCCACGACTGGGGCGGACAACTCATTATTAGCTAAAGATGGGTGGCAAATATTGGCAGTAAGCAATATTTCATCGTTCGTTTCCCCTTGCAAAAGCAATTCTCCGTAGCTGAGATGTCCATCTATCAGCTCAGAATCAATATATACACGGCATTGTTTATTAGGCTGTTTGCGCAGTTGCGCACGTTGCCGTTCGCTCAGGCAAAAACCCCAGCGGCGTTTATAGTAAGATGTAATGTATGGGATAGCATCTGGCGATTCTGGCAGGGAGTATAGGTGTTTATCTAGTTCGGCAAAGCTCATAGTAGCGTCAATAGGCTCGGAGTAGCCCATGATGTGCAGATTATGTTGCTTGAAGTCCACTACCTTGACGCCATCTATCTCAATGAAAGCGTCCCGAATATTCCACTCCTGCGGGACTGTCCAGTCAAAGGCTTGCGTGCCTGTGGGGACCTCTTTTATTTGTAAATTAGGAAGCAGTGTTTTGATATATGCTAGGGTTTGTCTCACCCCGCTACCTGTAAGGCTACGGCAAATCGGATATAGAACACCCGCCCAGCGGTAAGCCAGCTCACCTGTCATATTTTTATTGTATCAAGTAATATGTGCATAGTCAAGGTAGCGACTTTTTACTGGGGTGGCTAAACTCTAACGGGTTGTCTATAATGCTAGCCAGTTTTCTGGGTTGAGTGCTTGTTCCCGCTGGCGAATTTCAAAATATAAATACGCAAGGTTTTGAGCAAATTCCGTGCTGATTAGCCCTAGTTGCTCCCCACGCTGCACATCATCGCCTGCATTTACATAAAACTCGTCTAGGTTGGCATAGACAGTATAATATATCGGGTCGTGTTGCACTATAATAATATTGCCCACCCCCGCAAGGTTGTTGACATACGCCACCCTGCCATTGAATACCGCCCGCACCTCGCCACCTCCAACAGACGGACGCAGACGCACCCCCTTGTGCGCTATCTTCACCCTAGTGCCGTCCTCTACCCGCTCGCCAAACCGTTCTACCACAACCCCGCGCATAGGCACAGGCAACTTGCCTTTCAGTCTGGCAAAATCACTATCAGGCAGCCTGCTATTGCCACCATCTTTGCGGATTTCAAGTTTTTGGCTTTGATTTATTGCAGAGTCTATGCTAGCCTGACTAGCCCGTAGCCTATCAATATACGCTTTTGTTGCTACAGCATCCCTAGATAGCTGTGCACGCCTAGTAGCCAACTTGTTGGTCTGGCTGGTCAACTCAGCAGATAGGTGCTTAATATCTGCCAGATAAGTATCTAGCTCAATGTTAGTCTGTGCTATTTTATGTTTAATTTCATTGCTCTCGGCAATGGTTAATGCCAGCTCCTTTACTCTAGTAGCTAGGGAACCGTTCACACGTGATAGTATCTCCAGCGTGGTTATCCCCTCCGCTCTGCCACCACCCGTCAGAGCAACCATAGCTGACATTTGTCTTGACGTATCTGTAACAAACATCAATCCACGCTTAATATGTGCACTATATGCGGCACGTTTAGAAGCTAGACTACGTTCGCGGGCAGAAATTTCTGCTAGTTGTTGCCTGCCTGCAGCTAGCTGGCGGGAAAGGATTGCTCCCGCTTGGCGGATGTCAGACTGGTTAGCCTCAAGTAGCTGAAGCTCGCGAGCTATATCGGAACGACTGGTTTCAAGAGCTTTCAAATCGCGCTCGCTCTGCTGGAGCTGCAGTTTCAGCCTAGATAGCCGCTCTGCATCAGTATCCGCATAAGCAACAACTACAAATAACAATAGTCCGCAGAAAAAACAACAATAGCTTATTGCTTTCCCCCATGTGTTGGCGGTAACTAGTGGGGTGCCAGATATACGCAGATAAGAGATAAACGAAAACATTATAGGATTATATGAGATATTATCAAAAAATGACAACTACATAAATAAGCGATAGCAACAAGTCCACTTTAACCTTGACCGCAACACTGTTCCAGCAAGCTGGAAAGACTCCCCCCCCCCACCACCACGAAGGGGGGGGGGGAGAGTAATAAATTTTACTACCTTCCTATCAGCGATAGTGCTGTTTGCGGTAGCTGGTTAGCTTGTGCTAGCATTGCCACAGCTGCGTTCACCAATATCTGACTCTTAGCAAATGTAGCCGACTCATCCGCCACATCTAGGTCGCGTATGCGAGACTCTGCTGCCATTAAGTTCTGCCTGCTTATACTAATATTCTTCATAGTATATTCCAGCCTGTTTATCTGTGCTCCTATAGTCGCCCTAGCATGAGTCGCAGCCTCTAACGCCTGGTCAAACTTAGTAATAGCTTTCTGCGATTCTTCCATAGTGGTAACATAAGCATCACTTATTTCTAGTCCAATAGTGTCCAGTCGCGCTACGCTTACATCAAACGTCTGCCCTTCACTGGCACCTACCTGCACCTTAGTAATGTTGCGCACTATATGCAAGAACACCTCTTGACTCGTATCTGCCGAAAATACTACCTTGCCATTCACAAGCTGCGCATTAGTGCCGACATTAGGCGCAATAATGACATCAACACCTTTAATAACATTGCGCAGACGAGAATCTGACACGGTATCTTTACCAATAAACTCACCGGTGTGCGCATCATTGACAGAGACTGTCATTGCACTCTCTTTAGATTCCTGTATCTGCAATATAGATAACGCATTCAAAACACCTTCATCGGCAACAAACCGCAACTCGCTGGCTCTTCCCATAAGTGCAGTCTGCATTATTATTGTGCCAGGCACGGCAAAATTGCCACCATTCGGATTCTGCTCACCGGGTTCTACATAGTGAATTAAATCTGATAGCTGCATATCGCCCGCCACATTCAGCTCAGCGAGTGCACTACGCAACTTGTCAACAAGCTCGTTTATAGTGTCCTCACCCTCCAGAGTAATGCTCGCCATCTTATTGTTAGCATAAATATCCAGATACTGAGTGTTATCTAATACCATACGCCCATCGGCATTGGTAAATAACCCAATATCTTTTAACTTGACACCGCCAGCACCAACAGTGCCCGCCTTAAAAGCATCCAATGTCACAGAGCCACTGATAAAACCAGTAACGTTATAGTCCTTATTCCACCTAACAGTGGCTACCTCAAACTTGCCATTATTGATAGTAACAGTAGTTATCTCGCCACCAGTGGTCTTGCCATTCTTTATCACCACACTCGGACTACCAATCACACCCGCAACCGTACCACCACCATAATTATCCACTGTATTAAGAATGTTAACGTCGGTCGCATTGGTAGCGACAGTCGCCCGAACTCTGATATCGTCTGCAGCACTGCCAGAAGCAACACCCTGAACGGTAAACAGTGTCTTATCGCCAGCAGTAATCATCGTGCCCACACTAGTTGCCGCGTTATTCATGCTCAGCGTAATCGTCATACCATTATCCATAACAAATTTGCCCGTAGCAAGTCCTGCTGCGGCATCATACAGAGTCTGGGTTTTGTCATAGCTGGTACCTGTAGATGCATCAGTAAATGTCACCCGCACATTGCTGATAGAACCGCTCAAAACGATGGTTTGGTCTGACAAGAACTCTACCGCTATATAACCAGTAGGTAAGTCGCCTGTTCCTGTCGCTGTCATCCTCACAGTAAATGAAGAAGCAGAACTGTATTTATAGCCGTTGGCTGCCACTGGCTGCCGCTGATACACTGCTTGCTTAGCAGCAACAGGTTCAGCAACTGGATTCGCATCATAAGTCGTGAAGTCTAGTCTAGTTTCATCCAGCGATACTACATCGCCTGTTGCAGCGAATGAGCGCAGAGATGTCCCGTTAGATAACGCCTTCTCTATCAATGTGTCACTTTTAACAGTCATAATATCCGTCTTATACACGGCATTAGTCCCTGGTATAGTGTTAAAGGTCAGCTTATAGTTGCCCTCAGCAGGAGCACCTTTCATAACAACATCTATATTGCCACTATCTGACGACCACAAACCCGAAGACTGCCCCGTTAAAAGCTTCTTCGTGTTGAACTCTGTTGATGACGATATACGGTCAACCTCAGCCTTTAACTGGTCAACCTCTTTCTGAAGTTCCCGTCTGTCGTTAGCAGTATACGTCCCATTACCAGCTTGAATCGCAAGCTCACGCATACGCTGCAACATATCACTGATAACCTCTATCCCGCCCTCAGCAGTCTGCAAAAACGAAATGGCATCCTGCGCATTCATAGACGCCTTGGCAAGCCCCTTTATCTGCCCACGCAACTTCTCAGAGATGGAAAGCCCAGAGGCATCATCTGACGCATGGTTAATGCGCAAGCCACTACTCAACCGCTCAATAGAACGCGTAAGCGAACTATTCGCAATGGTTAGGTTCGTCTGTGCCGTCACAGAGTACATATTTGTGTACATATTCAAAGCCATAAAGCATCTCTCCTAAAAATCAATCGCACGTCTCGTGTGGAGCTAATCGGCAAAACATCTATAAAACATTAGCACTTTTTTTTAATTATCTCTCCACCCCCCCACGAGAGGGGGGGGAGTAATAAATTTTACTATCTTCCTATCAGCGATAGTGCTGTTTGCGGCAACTGGTTAGCTTGCGCTAGCATTGCCACAGCTGCGTTCACCAGTATCTGACTCTTAGCAAATGTAGCCGACTCGTCCGCCACATCTAGGTCGCGTATGCGAGACTCTGCTGCCATTAAGTTCTGCCTGCTTATACTAATATTCTTCATACTATATTCCAGCCTGTTTATCTGTGCTCCTATAGTCGCCCTAGCATGATTCGCAGCCTCTAACGCCTGGTCAAACTTAGTAATAGCTTTCTGCGATTCTTCCATAGTGGTAACATAAGCATCACCTATTTCTAGCCCAATAGTGTCCAGTCGCGCTATGCTTACATCAAACGTCTGCCCTTCACTGGCACCTACCTGCACCTTAGTAGACTTGCCCACTATATGCAAGAACACCTCTTGACTCGTATCTGCCGAAAATACTACCTTGCCAGCCACAAACTGCGCATTAGTGCCGACATTAGGCGCAATAATGACATCAACACCTTTAATAACATTGCGCAGACGAGAATCTGACACGACATCTTTACCAATAAACTCACCTGTGTGCGCATCGCTGACAGAAACCGTCATCTCACTATTTTTAGATTCCTGTATCTGCAACACCGACAGCGCATTCAAAACACCTTCATCGGCAACAAACCGCAACTCGCTGGCATTTCCCATAAGCGCAGTCTGCATTATCATTGTGCCAGGCACGGCAAAATTGCCACCATTCGGATTCTGCTCACCGGGTTCTACATAGTGAATTAAATCTGACAGTTGCATATCGCCCGCCACATTCAGCTCAGAGAGTGCACTACGCAACTTGTTGACAAGGTCGTTTATAGTGTCCTCACCCTCCAGAGTAATGCTCGCCATCTTATTGTTAGCATAAACATCCAAATACTGAGTGTTATCTAATACCATGCGTCCATCGGCATTGGTAAATAACCCAATATCTTTTAACTTGACACCGCCAGCACCAACAGTGCCCGCCTTAAAAGCATCTAACGTCACAGAGCCGCTGATAAAACCAGCAACATTGTAGTCCTTATCCCACCTAACAGTGGCTACCTCAAACTTGCCATTATTGATAGTAACAGTAGTTATCTCACCACCAGTGGTCTTGCCATTCTTTATCACCACACTTGGACTACCAATCACACCCGCAACCGTACCACCACCATAACTAGCTTCTGCACCAATAAGGCTAACGTCGGTCGCATCGGTAGCGACAGTCGCTCGAACTCTGATGTCGGTTGCAGCATCAGCACCCGTAGGATTATCACCCTGAAGGGTAAGCAGTACCTTATCGCCGGCAGTAATCTGCTTGCCAACACTAGTTGTCGCACTATTATTATTCATGCTCAGCGTAATCGTCATACCATTATCCATAACAAATTTGCCCGTAGCAACCGCTCCTGTGGCATCATACAGAGTCTGGGTTTTGTCATAGCTGGTACCTGTAGTTGCATCAATAAATGTCACCCGCACATTGCTGATAGAACCGCTCAAAACGACGGTTTGGTCTGACAAGAACTCTACCGCTATATAACCAGTAGATACAGGGGTGCCTGTTACTGTCGCGCTCATGTCCACCGTAAAAGTACCAGCACCACTGTATTGATAGCCGTTGCTTGCCACTGGCTGCCGCTGATACACCGCCTGCATATCAGCACTAGGGTAAGGACCCGGATTCGGTTCAAAAGTCTTGAAGTCTAGTCTAGTTTCATCCAGCGATACTACATCGCCTGTTGCAGCGAATGAGCGCAGAGATGTCCCGTTAGATAACGCCTTCTCTATCAATGTGTCACTTTTAACAGTCATAATATCCGTCTTATACACGGCATTAGTCCCTGGTATAGTGTTAAAGGTCAGCTTATAGTTGCCCTCAGCAGGAGCACCTTTCATAACAACATCTATATTGCCACTATCTGACGACCACAAACCCGAAGACTGCCCCGTTAAAAGCTTCTTCGTGTTGAACTCTGTTGATGACGATATACGGTCAACCTCAGCCTTTAACTGGTCAACCTCTTTCTGAAGTTCCCGTCTGTCGTTAGCAGTATACGTCCCATTACCAGCTTGAATCGCAAGCTCACGCATACGCTGCAACATATCACTGATAACCTCTATCCCGCCCTCAGCAGTCTGCAAAAACGAAATGGCATCCTGCGCATTCATAGACGCCTTGGCAAGCCCCTTTATCTGCCCACGCAACTTCTCAGAGATGGAAAGCCCAGAGGCATCATCTGACGCATGGTTAATGCGCAAGCCACTACTCAACCGCTCAATAGAACGCGTAAGCGAACTATTCGCAATGGTTAGGTTCGTCTGTGCCGTCACAGAGTACATATTTGTGTACATATTCAAAGCCATAAAGCATCTCTCCTAAAAATCAATCGCACGTCTCGTGTGGAGCTATCGGCAAAACATCTATAAAACATTAGCACTTTTTTTAATCATCCCCCCACCCCCCACGTTAAAGCCCCCTCCCCACGAGGGGAGGGGGCGAAAGATTTTATTACCTGCCTTGTATCAGCTGTAGGGCTACCTGCGGCAACGTGTTAGCCTGCGCCAGCATTGCCACACCAGCATTCACTAATATCTGCTTGCTGGCAAATATAGCAGACTCCTCAGCTATATCTAGGTCGCGTATGCGAGATTCTGCCATTATCAGGTTTTGCCTAGTGGTAGACAAGTTCTGCATGGTGAACTCCAGCCTATTAACCTGCGCACCCAGTGTTGCCCGCATATTGACCATACGCTCTATGGCATAATCTAGCTTAGTAACAGCCTTCTGCGCCTCACCCACACTTGTCACATACACATCTTGTATGCCAAGTGCCAACGTATCGCACTGCGGGATAGTAATACCAAAAATCTGCTTCTCGGCACTGCCAACATGAACATAACGGCTCTTATCAACTATGTGCAAATACGTGCTTATTGAAGCCATAGGCTTATACGTCATCTGCCCTAAACTGCTGTCGTAATAAGCCTCCAACCCAAAGTTCGGGTCAACAGCTATATCAACACCCTTTATTATCCCCCGCACCACATAGTCCGATACCTTATCAGTGCCGATAAGCTCATCAGTATGCGCATCATACACAGAAACAACTATATAACTCTCCCTGCTACTCTGCAGCTCCGTGATACCCAGCGCATTCAATAACTCATCGTTAGCTATAAACTTCAAATCTGAAGCTGGTCCCGCTTTAGCAGCCTGAACGATAAGCGTGCCCGGCACCGTATTTATCCCAGTCTTTTGTTTGTTAGCTTCAGTCACATAGCGAACTAGCTCCTCCGCCCTGACAGTGTCCGCCCCAAGCCCTAATTCCACCAATGCCTTTTGCAGCTTATTCACTAAATCGCCAACTGTATTGTTGCCTTCCAGATAAATTTCTGTCATACGATTATGGTTACCATAAATAGTCAAAGTCTGTGTATTTTCCAGTATCATACGCCCATCAATATTAGTAAATGTTGCAATGTCTTTCAGCTTGGCACTGGGCGGTGCAACCTCTCCCTTCAAATACACCTCTATTCCAGTCACAAACGGATTAACCACATCAGACTCTTTAAGCATATCTACATATAGCGGATTTACAACCCACGATAGGCTCGCATCATAGAAATAGCCGCTCTCTATAGTCGCCCCTGCAATAGTGCCACCTGTTATAAGCCCATTCTCTATGCGTATAGTGGGACCATCTACTAGAACAGTCTTAGTTGCACTGTTGCCGTCGTGGTCAGTAGGCACACGCAAGGTGACCCTAGCATCACTGTCGCTAGCACCAGCCGCCACAAATGCCGTCTGATTCATAAACAACATCTTGTCGCCAGCAGAAATAGTGTCAGCCGTATGCACCCCATCTCCAGCTATCGGCAGATAAAAATTGAACTTAGTATCAGCATCAAGCTCAACATATTGGTGATATATGAAACTAGTGCCTACCGCACTAACAGTATCAGCCTGTGAAACCGTGTAGGCGGTCATATCTAATGAGACTGTCTTAGTTACCCTCTCCCCAGTGGCGACATCTACGAACGTGAACTTTACATTAGCAATAGTTTCTCTGCTGACTGCATCATAATCAGCCTCGCTGGTATAGGGGGCTAAACTGGTGTCTTTATTAAAGCCAGATACGGTATTCAGAAACTCTACCTCAATATAACCGCTCTTATTCAGAACGTTTGCGGAATCTAGCATACTGGAAGCGATACCATGGTTATACATGCCACTCACGAGCGAGTTTTCAAAATAGTTGCTGAAAGCTGCCGTTATACTAGCAGAAGCCAGCCTGTATGTAGAGCTTGACGAAACCTTTTGATAGGACGTAAGAAGCTTTTGCTCTGCCTCAATATCTGCGCTCACAACTAACGGCGGATACACATCAAAGCTCATCGTATCCCCCAGACCAACATCTATGTCGCCAAGAGAGCCTAGAAGTTCGCCATCAAATTGACTACCTATAGGGAGCTTAAAGTGGATTGTGTTACCGCCGACATTTACATTCGCCCCATAGTAATACCTGAACTCTGAAGCAATAGGGGGAAAAGTCGCTGACGCAGAATTTACGCTATAAACTTCTAAATCCAAGCTAACAGTTACAGTGGACGTAACATTAGTAGCTGCATCTACAAACTTAAACTCAACACCCGTTATAGCTGGCACAGCCGAAAAATCAGCATCAGAGGTGAGCTGTGCTGTTATGTTTATATTAGTAGCACCATTATTGAACGTAACTGTAAGCGCACCGCTACTGACAAACACACTATCTATATTGTTATCGCTAGATGGTCCCACAGCTGTCTTTAAGCTACTTACCGCCATAAAATAGTTTTTATATGTATTCATTGAAAAATCATAAGCAGCCGTGCTAGTTGCAGACACAAACACACCGCTACTAGTAGGAGCCACCACTGAATTGAACGTAGAATATACTAGCTGCGACCCATTCAACATCTTAATATCGCCCTTCGCAGTAAAATCAACAAGCGCAGGGCTAGCAGAGTCTATCGCCTGAACTAAATCTTTATTCAGCGCAAAGATATTTGATTTGCATATTGAGTTCCTGCCCGTGCCATCTGCATCTATAGTGACGCGATAGTTGGCACTCTCAACAGGTCCCCTAAATATCGCCGTTATCTGGTCGCTGTTAGCCGACCAAATGCCAGCGGATGAACCATTTAGTAGCTTTATAGTGTTGAATTCAGTTGATGCAGCTATATGGTCTATTTCCAGTTTCAGCTGGTCAACCTCTTTCTGTATAGACATACGGTCGTTGGCTGAATACGTGCCATTGCCCGCCTGAACTGCTAGCTCACGCAACCGCTGCAGTGCCTCATTCAAAACCTCCATGCCACCCTCTGCAACTTGCAACATTGATATGCCATCCTGTGCATTGAGTGACGCCCTACTCATAGCCCTAATCTGCGAACGCAACCTTTCTGATATTGCTAACCCAGATGCATCATCAGCTGCATGATTGATACGCAGTCCAGAAGACAAACGTTCTATTGATTTCGTTAGCGCAGTGTTTGCCGTCGCTAGATGCCCTTGAACCGTAGTCGCATACGTGTTAGTATAAACCGTAAGTGCCATAATTAACCTCCGTGTAACTCAGCTTGAACTTCCTTGCTCAAACTCTGGGCATCTTTATAGATTACCCCGTGCCCAAAAATCGCTCTATCTCACCCCCTCACGGGGAACACTACCCTATAACCTCTACTATCAATTCAACTTCCACAGGTGCGCCCGCTGGCAACTCCGCTACCCCCACCGCTGAACGCGCATGAGAACCTGCCTCAACCCCAAATATATCTACAAGTAACTGAGATGCCGCATTCATCACCGCCCCCTGTTTATTGAAACCCACAGCACTCGCCACAAAACCAACTACCTTAACAACACTCTTAACCCTATCCAGACTGCCCAGCTGCGCCACTATATGCGCAAGAGCATTCAAAACACACAGCTTGGCACACTCCTCAGCAGCTGCTACATCTACATTAGCACCCAGCTTGCCCTCAAATATCAGTTTGCCATCCGCTCCTACAGGGAGCATCCCCGAAGTGAATGCCATATTCCCACTACGCTTCAGCGGCACATACACGCCAATCGGTGCTGGTGGCGGTGGCAGTTTAAGACCCAGTTTTGCTAAATTTTCAGTTGCACTCATAAAAACCTCCATTTTTTCGGGAGGTAGAGGAGTGGCGCCCAAACCACCCCCCTTCCCGGTATCGTCTCTCTCTAAACGAATCTCTTATCAAATAACCTTTTTACAGCTTTATAGATTCAGTCTTGCGGATTATAGTCACCTTGCCCGCCTCAAACTTCACCTCTAACGAACCGTAAAACCCGCTCGCGAAAATCTCAGCTAGCATATCGTATAAACGCGCCAGTTGTTGATTTGCTTTCGGTTGCTCCGCCACTTTCAACGCTGCTCCCATAAAAATACCCTCCAAAATATATTTTTTAATCCCTACCGACCCTGTATAAGCTGCAACACATACTGCGGTATCTGGTTAGCCTGAGCTAACATCGCCACACCAGACTGTGTCAACATTTGGAAAGCCGCTAAATTAGTGCTCTCCTCCGCTACATCTAAATCACGTATACGAGATTCGCTAGTCGTCAAATACTGACTCGTGCTAGCTAAATTAGACGTGGTGTATTGCAGCCTTGATACCTGCGCACCTACACTGGCACGCACCTTAGTTACCCTATCTAACGCTACATCAAGACTGGTAATAGCTTTCTCAGCTAACTCGTGCGACACAACCAACAAATTCTCTACACCAAGCCCCTCTAAATCAAGCTGAGGGATAGATATATCCATAACCTGCCCATAGTCCGCCCCTATCTGCAACAGCGGTCTGCTATCAACTATGTGCATATATAGCTTGGTATTAGATACACTGACACTAGACTCAAACATTATTTCGTTGCGAAGGTCTGTATTGTTCCAGCTAACATCAATGCCCGCCCGCGCATCTAGCTTTATCTCCGCCCCGCCTATTAGCGAATACGCCCTATCATCACTCACACGCTCGCTGGCTATATGCACACCCGTGTGCGCATTGCTAATATCCACTATGCTAGTGCTGTTTATTGAACTGCGAACGGTGATAAGACCTAATGCATCTAATATGTCGCTGTCGCCCGTGAACGCCAACTCGCCTTGCTTGCCCGGTATCGCACTTTGCACTAATAGCGTGCCATGAACGCTGTCTAAAGCATCACTGCGCGTGTTAGGCATAGTCACATACTGAATCAGCTTAGAATTAACCTCCGGAGTGCTCGTTCCCATAGCGAGGTCTTTCACAATCGCCTTATTCAGCTTATTTACTAAATCAGCTATCGTGTCGTCAGCCTCCAAGAACACAGTCGCCTGACGGCTGTTACCATAAACAGTCAACTCCTGCGTAATATCCAACAACATTCTGCCGTCTTCATTAGTGAAAGCTTTCAGTGAACGTAGCTTGGTTGTGCTGGTCGCCGCCTCGCCAGAACCTTTAACCTCAAGCGCAATCTTGCCATCAGTCGTCCCCGCATATAGCGTGCTAACTGCCGTATCTAGCTGAACACCAACACCATCATCAAAAGTTAAATCTATACTGCCTAAGTTTATATTGCCCGTCTGCGAATCAAGTTCGGCATAATGCACCGTCACGATATTCAAGTTAAGCGTGCCCGTAGAACTATCTACTACCCTAGTCAACTCATGTGCACCATACACAATAACCGGAGAGCTTTGCACACCACTAGGACCCTCATTCAGCTGGATAGTGCCGCCACCATGCTCAAGTAGCTCTGATTCATAAACCTTAGGAGCTAACACAGGCATATAAACCGTGAAACTCATACTATCGCCAACAACAATATCTAAACTGCCCGCACTGCCGTTAGGTTCGCCGTCATAGTTAGTGCCTACAGGCATTTTGTAGTGAACCATATTGCCGCCGATAAGAAAACTAGCCTCATAGTAATACCTGTTAGTAGCACTAGGAAAAATTGTTGAGGAACTTACACTATAAACCCCCAACGTCAGCGAAGTAGTAACGGTGAATACATTGCCCGCCCCATCCACAAAGCTGAACTTAACACCATCTATATTAGGCATACTTGCAACACTAGTTGCTGACGTAATCTGTGCTGTTATATTTATATTTGTAGCACCCAACGTGAACTCAACCGTCAGCGTGCCACTAGAATTAAACACACTATTCGCATTGCCACTAACTGATGATGTTACAGTAGTCAAACCTGTGATAGCCTTAAAATACGTGTTATACGTGCTCGCTGGCGATGCAGGAACAAGATTAAAATCGTAACTGCCAGCTGCACTTGCAGATGTAAATATATTTGGTATTGCAGTCGGTGCCGCACGCGTATAAGGTGCTAAACTAGGATAAACATCGCTGACATTGGCTGAAACCGATATTAACAGCTTGTCGCCATTATGAATGCCGCCACCTTCAAGGGTGTTGACCATCAGATAAGCATTGCCCGCAGCATTCGGTAAAACTAGGTTGACATAGTCAGACCTAGCAGCTTCTAAATAAGGCGACACTTCGCCCGTCTTGGCATTGATAAAACGATACTTTACCCTAACTTCGTCAGCATTAACCGAACTGTTTAAGAACTCTACCTCAAAATAGCCACTGACGGTAGATGCAATAACCCCAACAGAGGCGTTCCACGTAGAGTTTGGCTGAGCATATCTGCCTATAATGTGCGTATCAGCCGCAGTGAGCGTTGATAACCCCGCAGTAACCGTCACCACAAATGGCACATTTTCGGTAGCAGTAAGCCCCTTAGGTGAACTAGATTTCAATATATTAGGCTTGTCAACACCTTCAATGTCAGCCAGTTGCGCCCCAATCTGACTCTCATTCAAGCTCAAAATATTGCTCTTTTGCACCTGATTTACGCCGGGCTTTACGTTAAGCGTCATCTCATAGTTGCCAGCTGCAAGCGGTCCGCGTATAATCGTTGATAAAAAATTATTATCAGTAGTCCATAGTCCAGCCGCTCTGCCATTGATTAACTTGTTGGTGTTGAACTCTGTGTTGTTGGCTATGCGGTCAATCTCCAGCTTGAGCTGGTCAATCTCCTTTTGCATTTCCATACGGTCGTTAGCTGAATAGGTGCCATTAGCTGCCTGAACCGCAAGCTCCCGCATACGAATAAGCATTGCAGAAGTTTGCTCCATAGCACCTTCAGCCGTCTGTAAGAACGACATGCCATCTTGCGCATTGAGAGACGCTTGCTTTAGACTTTTAATCTGCCCGCGCATCGTCTCCGAGACGGATAGACCAGCTGGGTCGTCAGCGGCATGATTTATACGGAGTCCAGAAGATAGCCGTTCAATAGTCGTTGATAAGCGCGACTCGTTACTGCTCAAGTAAGAGTGAGCCACCATCGCACCGAGATTCTGATAAATAGACAACGCCATAACATCCCCCTTGATTCTTTCAATAGAAAGGCGTATTAGTTCAATTGTTGCAGGGGGTATCGGCAGGTTTTAGAAAAACTTTAGAGAAAAATTAGAAAAAAAACTGAACTTGACAATATCATAGGAGGGTGCGTAAAATACCCGCTATGACAGCTCAAAATAACGATACCCCGATGATGAAACAGCTAGCGACAGTTAAAGCACAATACCCAGACGCTATCATATTCTGTCGCGTTGGCGACTTCTACGAAGTGTTCGGCGAAGACGCCATTACCACATCAAAGGTGCTCGGAATAGCCCTTACCAGCCGCAACAAAACCAGCTCCGACCCCCTGCCTATGTGCGGCGTGCCATACCGCGCCTATCAACAATATATGCTAAAAATGATTCGCGCTGGCTACAAGGTCGCCATATATGACCAACTGGAAGCTCCCGCACTGGCAAAGGGGATAATCAAACGCGGCATCACCCGCATAGTATCGCCGGGTACGGTCATTGACGAGGTAGAACTGCCAGATGCCGCTAATAACTTCATCGTAGCAATCTACCGCGATGAAATAGCCTTCTACGTAGCCGCTGGCGATATATCCACAGGGGAGATACATCTAACCCAAACAACCGAACAACTGATAGATGACACTATAACAGCATTCCAGCCAAAAGAAATTATCACAACATACGAACTATCACTTACAAGTGGCGCACCTAGACAAATAATGCAGCCTGCCACAACCGCTAACGCCATTAAAGCCATAATCGCACTATATGAGGACATAGAAAAAAACAAACGCGAACTAACCCTGAAAGATTTAGGCATTGAAAATAAACAGCTAGCCGTTCCATTTGAAATGATACTCCGATACGTCAAAGAATCTATGCTAGACGCTACTTTCGCCAGACCAAAAACATTGAGCGAAACAGGGCTGCTTACCCTAGATAGCATTGCTATTAGAGCACTAGAGCTAGTATATAGCCCCTACGAGGGCGGACGAACGCTGATGCAAGTGTTAAACCGCACTAGCACATCTATGGGCGCAAGGCTACTCCAATGGAAAATACTGCGCCCATCCAGAGATGTAGCAGTTATCAACAAACACTTAGACATTGTAGAATATTTTACAAAGAATAATGCCCTTGCAGAGGAGCTAGACAAGCTGTTGTCAAGCGTTTATGACGTAGAACGCATTACAAACCGCATATCCGCAAAGCGCGTATCGGCTAGAGAGCTTGTCTGGCTACGAGATTCGCTACTAGAACTGCCGCGCATAGCAGACATACTAGAAAGTTCAGGCATTGAAAATATCGCAAACTTAGGCGTTAAAATGAAAGACGCGGGGCTAATAGCCGATATGCTAATGGCGGCTATCGCAGACGAACCGCCACAAACACTAACCGCAGGCGGTATCATAAAAACAGGCTACAACAAGACCGTTGATTCTCTGCGCTCCGCTACTACAAGCGGCGGAGATAAGATACTCGCACTTGAAAGCAGACTACGCGAGCAAACTAAAATTAACTCGCTGAAAATATCCTACAACAAAATGCACGGCTACTATGTAGAGGTGACAAGAGCAAACCTGCATAAAGTGCCACACGATTTTGAGCGCGTATATACGCTGGTGAACGCCGAACGATTCATAACCCCTGAAATACAGGAGCTAGCAGGCAAAATACTAGGTGCTGAGGAACGACTCGTCCAGCTAGAATATGACTTATTCTGCTCCGTGCGCGATATGGTAGCGGAAAGCGCGGCAATGTTGAGAGCAACAGCCACAAATATAGCCAAACTAGACCTATATATATGCTTCTGCAAAGTATCGTTAGAGCATGGCTACATAAAGCCAATAGTAGATGACAGCGGCGAACTAGATATTGAGGGCGCACGCCACCCTGTAGTGGAAACACTAATGAAAGGAGAGTATATACCAAATGACGTTCACCTAGACGAGCGGTCAGGCAAACTAATGTTGATAACAGGACCAAATATGGCTGGCAAAAGCACATATATGCGAAGTATCGCACTAGTGGCACTAATAGCACATATTGGTTGTTTCGTGCCAGCAGAACGGGCGCATATCGGCGTGCTTGACAGGATATTTACAAGGGTAGGAGCTAGCGACAATATATCACGCGGGCAGTCAACATTTATGACGGAAATGACGGAAACAGCGAACATATTGAGGAATGCCACTGACAAATCGCTACTAATCATTGATGAAATTGGACGCGGCACATCCACCTATGATGGAATATCAATAGCATGGGCAGTGGTGGAGTATATACTAGACAAAATTAAAGCCAAGACACTATTCGCTACGCACTATTTTGAGTTGACAGACATTGCAGAGCTAGAGGGAGCGTCTGGCATAAAGAACTACACAGTATCAGTACGAGAAATGGATGATAATGTTATATTTATGCGCAAGATTATTCCCGGTGTGGCTGACAAGAGCTATGGAATATACGTAGCCAAACTTGCGGGGCTACCAAACGACCTAATAGTCCGCGCTAGAGAGGTGCTAGGTAGCCTGCACGCTAATCAAGAAAGTGCACTTGCACCTATGCCAGCACCAACATCCTCGCCTGCATATGCGTTCACCCCCGTGCCGAAACAGATTAAAGGCAGTGAGATAGCGGTGCGTCAGCTGTTAATTTTTGACGAAAATCACCCCGTGCTAGAGCGATTAAAGAATATTGATGCCAACACTATGTCGCCTATAGAGGCGTTAAACCTAGTGGTAGAACTAAAAAAACTTGCAAATTAAAAATATGTTGACAGGATTGGTTGTTTAGTGATAGTATCAGCGCGTTATTTTTTATTTCTAAACGCCCAAGTAGCTCAGTTGGCAGAGCAAGGGACTGAAAATCCCTGTGTCGATGGTTCGATTCCGTCCTTGGGCATAACAGCATAATATAAAGGCACTATTTTGAGCAAACGGGCGATTATGCGTTCTCGTTGGTGCTTTCATACCTTGCTGACCATAACGGCTGGCAAACAGCAAAATCGCATCAACTTGTCGTTCAAGCTCCCGAACGGAATACTTGTTTTTGACCGCTAATGTCAGATAAAATTCACGGGCTTCATCGGTTTTAGCTGCCGATATGATTATCAAATTGTGCGACCAAATAACTTCTCGCGACAGCGTTGCGAGAAGTTTGTTGATTGTTGATTTTACAACATTTTTAGCCATTTTACAACTTCCTGTCCATGTTTCCATTTTCTCTCCTAAATCCCGAAATACTTCTCAAAGAACGCGCGGAGTTTCTGCAATACGACAGACTTTTTCTTCGTGCGAGCTTTGTCTTTGCCGAACAAACCAATCGCGGGTAAGATTTTATCAAAACCCGTTCCAGTTGCTTTAATCTCACCATCGCGGAAAGATTTTTCAATAAAGGTTTTCGTCGGGGCTTCTTTCAAGCCTTCTTCTTCAATGATTTTTTGCAGGTCTTCCGCGCGGCGCTTGTCCGCGAATGCTTTCCAATCGGAATCAATATCCAGTTTTTTGTCGTTGTTCAATGTCGCGATAAAGTTTTGGATAAGCTCCTTTTTACTGCGCAGCTCGACGCTTGAATTCATCGCCTTATCAATCGTTGTAAGGATTTCTTTGTCCTTCATTTTGGACTTGTGGTATTTGGCGACCAGCTCAAGAATGTAATCGATGTCGATTGTAATCTGCTTGACCAGCTCCATTTCAAATTCAATGTCGTCGTTGATTATCTCCTTGTCACCGCCCGCATCTTTGCGTAGCTTGTCATACAAATCCAAGTATGCGCTCTGATAATCCTGAAAATCGCGTTCGGTCAAAATCTCGTTCTCTTTGAATTCGTCGAATGAGGTCAGGATATTCTTTGCCCGCAGGATTGCGCCGTAAAGTTTGATGAATTCTTTTTCAGCCTTCTCCCCGACAATGAGCATTCCCGCCAGCGGAAACTTTTCCAACAATTCTGCAATCAAGTTTTTGTAGCCTACCTGCGGCTTGCCGTCTTTGTCATAGCCGTTGTAATAATCGTCGTAAGATTTCAGCAATACAATGCCGCCAGCCTCGCGGTCGCCGAAGATTCCGATGGCTTCGTTCGTGGCTTCTTCCAAGTTTCTGAAGCAAACGATGTTTCCGAATGTCTTGACCGAGTTCAATATGCGGTTCGTGCGCGAGAACGCCTGCAACAAGCCGTGATGTCTAAGGTTCTTGTCAACCCAGAGAGTATTTAATGTCGTCGCATCAAAACCCGTTAGAAACATATTCACGACAATCAGCAAGTCTACTTCGCGATTTTTAACCCGTTGCGACAGGTCTTTGTAATAATTTTGGAACTTGTCCGAACTGGTGTCGTAATTTGTCTTGAAGGTTTTATTGTAATCCTTAATCGCCATGTCCAGAAAATCGCGCGAAGCCTTGTCCAAGCCGCTTGTATCTTCCAAATTTTCGTCTGGAACAAAATCCCCGCCTTCGTCCTCATTTACGCCGAAACTATAAATCAGTGCCGTTTTGAGCCGTTGTGCTTCTGGCAGCTGCGCCATTTGCTTTTGGAATTCAGCGTAATAAAGTTTTGCCGACGGAATGGAGTCCACCGCAAAAATAGAATTAAAGCCGGACAGGCGAATTTTTTGCTTTATCTCTTCCGCCTTTTCCGCGATAACCTCTTTGACATTCATAAGTTTGTTGAAAATATAAGAGCCGTCGTTGCGCTTGGTCTTCTGGTTGAAATGCTCCAAGATATATGAAACATTGTTTGCGATTCTACGCGGGTCTTTCAAGGCCTTTTCCATCTCTATGGCATAGACCTTTTTATCTTTGATGTCGGTCTTCATTTTTATGGTGTTGATATAGTCAATGCGGAACGGCAGGACATTCTCGTCATTGATTGCGTTCACAATCGTGTAGATGTGCAGTTTCTGCCCGAACGCCTGTTCGGTGGTTTTCAGCTGCGGATTACCGCCGCCAGAGGCATTGACGGCAAAAATAGGCGTGCCGGTGAAGCCGAAGATATGGTATCTCTTAAAATTCTTGATAATCTGGGCGTGCATATCGCCGAACTGCGAGCGGTGGCATTCGTCAAAAATCAAAACAACATGCTTATTGAAGGCAATGTGGCTTTTGTTTTTTGATATAAAGTTCGCCAGTTTCTGTATCGTTGTGATAATGATTTTATCGTTCGGATTTTCAATCTGCTTTTTCAGAATGGCGGTGCTGGTGTTGGAATTCGCCGCGCCTTTCTGGAACTTGTCGTATTCCTTCATGGTCTGGTAGTCAAGGTCTTTGCGGTCGACGACGAACAGCACCTTGTCAATATAGTCCAGCTTGGTCGCCAGCTGCGCGGTTTTGAACGATGTCAGCGTTTTGCCGCTGCCCGTGGTGTGCCAGACATAGCCTCCCGCGTCTATCGTTCCCAATAATTGCTTGTGGTTGCTGGACATGGCGATTTTGTTGATAATCGCTTCGCTGGCCGCAATCTGATACGGGCGCATTGCCAGCAGGAGCTTGTCGCTGGTAAAGACGCAGTATTTTGTAATGACAGAAAGCAGGGTGTGCTTTGACATAAATGTCTTTGCAAAATCTGTCAAATCGGCAATGCGCTTGTTTTTGCTATCCGTCCACCAAGACGTGAATTCATAACTATTGCTGGTCTTTTTGCCGGATTTCCCGTTCAGTTCCTTGATATGCGCGTTGCGGGTGGTGTTGGAATAGTATTTGGTGTGCGTGCCGTTGGAAATAACGAATAATTGCACATATTCATAAAGCCCAAGGTCTGCCCAGAAAGAATCGCGCTGATAGCGGTTGATTTGATTGAAAGCCTCGCGGATTGCAACGCCGCGCCGCTTTAATTCAATATGAACCAGCGGAAGCCCGTTGACCAATACGGATACATCATAGCGGTTGTCGCGCGTTCCGGACGCCTCGTATTGGTTGATAACTTGCAAAGCGTTGTTGTGGATATTGGCTTTGTCCAGAATAGAGATGTTTTTCGTACGTCCGTTGTCCAGACGGAGGTTATACCGCTCGTTTTCTTGAATGTTGAAAGTTTTCTCTTCTATACCTTCCGTCGCCTTGCACAGGTATTCGTTCATAAGGTGCGACCATTCGGCATCGGAAAATTCATATTTGTTCAACTTGGAAATCTGCACGCGCAGATTGGCGAGCAGGTCATCGTTGTTCTTGACGACAAGGTATTCATAGCCGTTGGATTTCAATATGCGGATAAACTCTTTTTCAAGGTCGGCTTCGGACTGATACTTCGCCGCCCCCAAGTCCTGCGGCGTGTATTCTGCGACAACGGTTGAAAAGTTATTCTGCGCGATGATGTTCAATTCTTTCATCCTATGCCTCGGCCGGGAAGGTTAGCAGCTTGTCCCGATAGTATTCGTATTGCTGATGGCGGGCGGAGATTTCGGCGGGCAACCCACCGCTCAAATCATTCACCAGCGCGTCAAATTTATCAAGTATGGCGACAATGCGGGCTTGCTCGTCCAGCGACGGCAACGGTATTTTGCACTTTGCCATATCATCGCCGCTAACGCGAATGACCTTTGTCCCTGTCGCATACCGCTTTTTGTGGTCAAAGAACATTGGCGTTTGCATAAAATAAGAGATATATTTGGGGTTTTGGTCGTGGCGGAAAATATACATATCGCCGCTGATGCCAATTTCCCCATCACCGAGCCACACACACGACTTGCAAACATCTTCCGTATTCTCGCTTGTCGTGGCAATCAGCAAATCGCCCTTGCGGGCTTTGCGGAGTTTCTTCGCAAGGGCTTCGGATACGAACGATTTTGTCCGGTCGGCGGAAGTTCCATAAAATGTATAAATCTGGCCGTAGTGGATGCAGCCCACGCCCTCGGGGGTAAAATCTTTCTTCTGCAATCCGTTTCCGCGTATGAACATTCCTATTTCTCCGAGGGTTCGCCAGACAACGAAAGGACTCTCTCTCTCTAGGTTTCTGCCGTTTTCAGGGAATGAGAGGAGTTGGTCGCGATAAAAATGGTATTGCTTTGTTCTTGCTTCCAGCTCTGCTTCCAGCTCTGCTTCCAGCTCTGCTTCCAGCTCTGTGAAATTGTCAAGAATCTTGACAATTTCACGCTGGATTTCCAGCGGGGGAAGAGGAATTTCAAGGGCTCTTATATTTTTGCTGTTCAGCCCCGGAATGCCAGCCCCGTGCTTGGATTCCATAATTTTCGCCTGATTATGCTTTACGAAAAAAAACAGGTATCGCTTGTCCAAGTCGGCGGTGTTCGGGCGGATGACATAGCAATGCGCTCCGGCCCAGAATTTTGTCTTTATCCAATTTACGAATCCGGCGGACGCGCCGCCCTGCGAAATCGTTATCGTATTTTCTTGCTCGTTGTATTTTTCGGAATATCCCGACGCCGCCACGCCGCCGTTTATAATCGGATAGTCGCCGACCTCGTGCATATCGCGCTTGTTGAACTGCGAGCCGGTGTAAATGTCGCAAACTTCCCCCAGCGGTTTATATTTCACACCATCGGGGCAGAGGTCGGCAATCATTTGCTCTATTTTGTTCATTTCGCTACCTTCTTCAATTTATACTTCCTGCCCTTGTTCTGTCCGATTGCGACCAATACACCAGCCGTTACCAGTGCGGCAAAGTATTTTTTGACGCTTTCCGCTGATTTATTCGTAAGCAACTGCGCCTTGTAATTATCAATTTCGCCGTTATTTTCAAGGTATCCTATTATCCCAGCCAAAAACTCTTTTTCGCCTTTGCCCAATTTATCGGTAATTATATCGGTGATTATATCGGTAATCTTTGTCGTAGGCAATTCCTGCAATGCCTTGGAAATCGCCGTCAGCATAAACTCTATAAACTCGGTGGAATCCGCTGTTTTTTCAGCCCGACCAAGAACGGCATAGTATTTCGCCTGATTCTCATAAACGATTGTTTCTACCGGAACCCATGCAAAAATCTCGTGCCATTTCGACAGCACCAGCGTTTGCCATAACCTTCCCATGCGTCCGTTGCCGTCCGCGAACGGGTGAATGAACTCTATCTCAAAATGCAGGACGGAACTTTTAATTAAAGGATGAATATTAGATTTTTTCGCCCAATCAAACAAATCCTTGACCAAGCCTGCGACATATTCTGGACGCGCGCCCATATGCACGACTTTTTCGCCGGAGAACACTCCTACATCCTTGGCGCGGTATTGTCCCGCCTCTGGCACCAATCCAAGCGTCATCAGCTTATGCGCAGTCAGAAAATCTTTCGGATTAAACGGATTGAAGCCCAAAATATGCTCGTAAGCTTCATAAGCATTTTTGACTTCAGCTATTTCGCGCGGATTTCCAACAATCTTTTTGCCGTTGATAACATCGGTTATCTGTTCAAGCGAAAGGGTGTTACCCTCTATGGCGGTGGAAGATTGTATAGAGCGCAGGCGACTCACTTTGCGCAAATGCAAGTTGCGGCCATATTCGCCAGAACCTTTGATTTTCCCGATATGCTCGGAAATCTGGGCTACAAGGTTTGTTATTTTCTCGGTAATGGAAAATGGCGGTTGTTTCATTTTGCACCGTCTTCTATGTCCGCAATGATTGCGTCTATTTCCGTGCGGAGTGTGTTTTCCCGCGCCACTATCTGTGCAATCCGCGCGTTCAGTTCCATTATATCCACCGCCTCGCGCGTGTCCTTTTGTGCGACATAGGTGCTGACCGATATGTTGTAATCGTGTCCGGCAATTTCCGAATTATCAACCAATCGCGCAAAGTATTCCGAATCTTTGCGTTCTATGAATGCGGCTAGGATTTTCTCTATATTCGCGGCGCTCAATTTGTTTTTGGCGCTTCCGCGAACAAACTCGGCGCTTGCGTCGATGAACAGCGTCTTGTTTTCGCTCTTATTCTTTTTCAGAACCAGAACGCTGGTCGCGATTGTCGTTCCAAAGAACAGATCCGGCGGCAGCTGGATAACCGCGTCAACAAAGTTATTGTCTATCAGGTATTTTCTGATTTTCTGCTCCGCTCCGCCGCGATACATGATGCCCGGGAAGCAGACTATCGCCGCCGTGCCGTTCGTTGCCAGCCACGAAAGCGAGTGCATGATAAACGCAAGGTCGGCCTTGCTTTTCGGGGCGAGGATGCCGGCGGGAGTGAATCTCTCGTCGTTTATCAAAATCGGATTGCCGTCGCCGTCCCAATGAATGGAATACGGCGGATTGGAAACGATTGCCTCGAACGGCTCGTCATCCCAGTGCTTGGGTTCAAGCAGGGTGTCGCCGTGCGCGATGTCAAAGTTTTCATAGTTTATATCGTGCAGGAACATATTGATGCGGCAGAGGTTGTAGGTCGTTATGTTGCTTTCTTGCCCATAGAAGCCGTTGCGAACATTATCCTTGCCCAGAATTTTGGCGAACTTCAGCAAGAGCGAGCCCGAGCCGCAGGCTGGGTCATAAACCTTGTTGACCTCGGTTTTGCCGACAACGGCGATTTTGGTCAGCAGCTCGGAGACTTCCTGCGGCGTGAAGAACTCGCCGCCGCTTTTGCCCGCGTTGGCCGCATACATTGTCATCAGGTATTCGTAGGCGTCGCCGAAAACATCAATCGTATTGTCGCCGTAATTGCCCAATTCCAAATCGCCGATAGCATTCATCAGTTTAGCAAGAAGTTCATTGCGCTTTGCGACTGTTGCGCCCAGCTTGTTGCTGTTGACATCAATGTCGTCGAACAAGTCTTTCATATCGCTTTCGCTGTCCGTTCCGGCAGCCGAATTCTCAATGTTCGTGAAAACCCGTTCCAGCGTTTCATTCAAGTTCGCGTCATTGCTGGCATTCCTGCGGACATTTGCAAACAATTCGGACGGATAGATGAAAAATCCCTTGGTGGTTAAAATATCCTCGCGGCCGTTTTTCGCGGCGGCATCGGAAAGACCGGCATAATCAAAATCTTTTTCGCCCGCCTCAAACTGCACGCCGTTGATGTATTGCGAAAGATTTTCGGAAATAAAACGATAAAACAGCATTCCAAGAACATACTGCTTGAAATCCCAGCCGTCTACAGACCCGCGCAAATCGTTCGCTATCCGCCAAATTGTTTGGTGCAGATTGCCACGCTCCTGCTCTTTTTTGTTGTCTGTCGCCATCTTGTAATCCCTTGTTTTCCAGATTAGGGGCTGACATAGATAAAATTATTTTGGTTCAAGCCTAGTTTAGAGAAAATTTCTAGTCTCCCCTTGTGGAGTGTTTTGTAGCACATTATAAACACCGAGTCAAATGTTTTTTTGTTCAACACAAAATATTTCTATTTAATTCCTTTACAATCCCGCTGTAATGGCGTTTTTCTGAACTCTTTCAGCAAGATTTTATATATATCTTCTCGCCTATGATTAAAACGCCATTCCGTCTCTTTAAGGTGTAATATAAAACTCTTGGGGTTTATCCCCCTAAACTTTGCAAGCCTTGTCTTGGCTATCCCCCAAAAGTTCTCTATCCCATTCACATGCGCCCTGCCAT
>NZ_BAAIHG010000008.1:0-39501 GCF_054655775.1 Candidatus Termitispirillum reticulitermitis
ATAGATATTTTCATTTTTTACGGCTACTGTCAAGACAATAACTAACAGATTTTTAATAGCTTTTTAACGAATACTCAAAGGTAGCCTCAATCCGCAAGATTCTAACATTTTCTTATCCGTTAATATTTCCTGTGCATCACCCATTATAGCCAGCTTGCCATGTGTCAGCACCAGCACCCTGCTACACACATCAAGGGCTAGGTCTAAATCGTGCGTGGCGATTAGCTGTGCATGTGGCAACCCTTTCAAGAGAGCTATTAAAGTTTCTCTGGCGGCTGGGTCTAGGTAGGAGCTTGGCTCGTCCATTAGCAATAACTGAGGCTCCATAGCTATAATGGTTGCTAGTGCAGCAATGCGCTTTTCCCCGCCCGATAGTCGCATAGGTTGCTTTGCGGACAGGTGCGCAATGTTCAACGTTTCAAGGGTGCTGTTCACACGCTCGCTCACCTCGTGAGCATCTACCTTTCTATTCTGCAAGCCGAAAGCGACATCATCGTAGATAGTAGGCATAAATAGCTGGTCGTCTGGGTTCTGAAATAGCAAACCGAGCTTCTCACGTATAAGCGGCAAATTTTTATCCGATAATTCAATGTCGCCGACCCGCAGTTCACCGCTGCTCAGCCGAACTATGCCCACCATAGCAAGTAACAGCGTAGATTTACCCGCCCCGTTTGCACCAACTATCGCTACGTGCTCGCCCTCTGCGATATTAAAGCTCACCCCATCCAGCGCATAAACGCAGTCGGGATATATAACTGATAGGTTTTTCGCCACTATCATCTAGCAAAGCCCAAAAACAGATTGCCTACTAATAGTGAGATATTAGTAATACGCAATAATATTATAGCAAGGCATACTGGCACGATGTAGCGTATTTCCGATGGATTATCTATTGTCTTGTAACGGAATGTGCCGTCAAAAGCACGACACTTCATAGCGGCATAGACTCGCTCAGCACGTCCTAGACTGCGCAAGAGCAACTGTCCTAAGAAAGAGCCTATATCGCGTAAAGCTATACCCTTATTTTTAGCAGGGGAGCGCAGACGATATGCTGTGCTCGCCAGTGCCACCTCGTCAAGCAATACCAATACATAGCGATAAGTCATAAGCATAGCCATAGTAAATATTTGTGGCACTTTTAGGCGTGAAAGTTGCGTTGAGATAGCATAGATAGGTGTTGTAGCAATCAATAATACAACTGACGATACAGTAAGCAGGCTCTTTATGATAATTGATGAGCTTATGGTTAGCCCATAAATATCGCGATTGAATAATAATGTTGATAGTCCTGCAAATATGACAAACGGGACGGCTAAACGTGGCAACAATACCCTGAACGGCGTATCTGAAAGTGTTGCTATGACTATCGGATATGTAGCGAACGGGATAAGTCCGCTGATGTTATATCTATCAACCGATATTACGCTTACCACATAGACAAGCGTTGTAATGAGCTTGCTCATAGCAGACAGCCTATGTATGGGGCTATCTGCACGTGCAAGCTCGTCTAAATAACGGATTTCTCCCGCAACACTGTCTATGTGAGCCTGCATTACACCTTCTTGTGCCACCTAGCTAGCCGTGCTATAACCAGCCCTGCAGATGTTGCAAGCACAAGGGTAATAAGCCCGCCTACAATACCTGCAAACTTTGAGTCGTAGTCGGGCATAAAGGCACTCTTTGCTTGCACGTTCGCCACAAGGCTATGAACGGGACCAGCCACCTCAATGTCAGAGCCGCCCGTGCTCCTTTCTATTGCCCATTCAAGCCCATCGGGGTATTGACTAGCAACCAGCGATAGCCCGCCCGCCATTAAGACGGCTGCTACGGCAAGTGCAACAACTACGCCCCTAACGGGGATATTAACCTCTTTATTATCTAAACTGGCAAATATTAGCTCTGGACGGCTCCCGTATATAAATGAGAGCACTGCCGCTGTAGCAAGCCCTTCGCCTACACCTATGGCTAGGTGTATAGGTTGCATTAGTAGCACAAATGCGACTAATGGTAGCTCGGCAATGCGAGATGCGCTAGTTTCAAGCACTACGCCGAACGCCCCAAGCTGCAAACCAACCACAACGGCTATAAATGAGGCGATAGAGAGTCTGCGCACATTTACACTACGTGATACAAGTGGCTTGTATATTAGCGGATAGGCGATGAATGCGGGGATAACGCCCATATTGAATATGTTGCAGCCCAGTGCCAGCAAGCCACCATCTGCAAAAAATAAGCATTGAACAACTAAAATAGAGGCGATGGTGATTAGTGCGGCGTAAGGTCCCAGCAGTGCCGACAGGAGTAGCCCCCCTCCGATATGCCCGCTAGAGCCTGTGCCCGGTATAGTGAAATTCAACATCTGTCCTGCAAATACAAATGCGCCCATCACACCCATAAGGGGGATTAGCCTGTCAATATTTTTCGCTCTCTTCAGCTTGGAAGCGGAGTAGCCTATAGCACCAGCACCGACAACGGCTACAATGCCACCGACTTCAGCAGAAAGCAATGCGTCTGCCATATGCATGAGTTCACCTCTCTTACAATGTATTATAGTTATTGAGAGCTGATAAGTCAAGGCATAATTAGCATTGCATCCCCATAGCTGAAGAAACGATAGTGCTTATTAACGGCGTGTTTATAGGCACTCATACACAGCTTGTAGCTCACTAGTGCGGAAACCAGCACTATGAGGCTTGATTTAGGCAGATGAAAATTGGTGAGCATTCCGTCCACCACCTTAAACTTGTAACCCTGTTTGATAAATATATCAGTGCTACCCCTATCAGTCGCCTGAACTACGCCCCGTTCGTCAGTGGCAGATTCCAGTGCCCTAACGGACGTAGTGCCTACGGCTATTAGCTGCTTGCCGCTACGCTTTAACGCATTTATTTCGCTAGCTGTGTGCTCATCTATGCTGTAATATTCCCTGTGCATTGTGTGTTCTGAAAGTCTTTCAGTCTTGATTGGACGGAATGTGCCGATGCCAACGTGTAGCGTTATATGTTTTATGCTCACACCTCTGGCTGTTAGGGCGGCTATAATATCATCTGTGAAGTGTAGTCCTGCCGTAGGTGCCGCAACTGAGCCGTCCTGTGCAGCATATATGGTCTGGTAGCGCAGGCGGTCATCATCGGTAGCCGTGCGGCGGATGTAAGGTGGCAGGGGAATCGTCCCATACATTCTGATTAGTTCATTTATAGGTATCTGCGAGCGGATAAGCCAGCTGCCGTCTGGTTGTTGCTCTGTCAGTTCTATAATATTAGTAGCGCCTATCTTGATGTGGGTGCCTGTCGCAAAATGCCCGCGAACAAGGGCTAGCGCGCTGTAAATATCTCCATTATGGCTGGTTTCTAGCGCAAAAACTTCTGTTCGTCCCCCAGTTTGTTTATGGGCGGGCAACCTTGCGGGCAAAACGCGCGTATCGTTCACTACCAGAAAATAGCTGTCATCAAGCAGATTGACTATATCAGAAAATTGTTTATCTGCAAGAACACCGGCAGTCTTGTTTATGTGCAATAAGCGGGACGCACCGCGTGTGTCGGGTGGCGTCTGTGCAATCAGCTCATCGGGCAGCTCGTAATCGTAGCTGGTTAAAGCGTCTAAATCATATTCATAATCATTGCTCATAATAGCTTGACTTTTTAGCATATTCAGCGTAAATAATCTATTATGAAACGTATAATATTTGTGATTTTGGGGGTATGCCTTATGGCTGCGGTGACTGCTAATGCGGCGACTTTTGTCACGCTGAAAACTAACTATGGGAATATCGTATTGGAGTTATATCCCGATAAAGCTCCTATAACTGTTAAGAACTTCACTGACTACGTGAAAGCGGGCTATTATAGTGGAACGATTTTTCATCGTGTAATCCCTGGGTTTATGATACAGGGTGGCGGAATGACCGTTGATATGGTGGAAAAGTCTGGGCAAAAGCCGCCGATAAAGAACGAAGCTGCTAATGGGCTGAGGAATGCTATTGGCACGGTAGCTATGGCGCGCACGAATGTGCCAGACTCTGCTACCTCGCAGTTTTTTATAAACGTCAACAATAATTCATTTTTAGACTACCAAAACAACACTATGCAGGGTATAGGCTATGCAGTGTTCGGCAAGGTGATTGCTGGCATGGATGTGGTGAATAAAATTGCGCAAGTGCAAACAGGCAATAAGGGTATGCACCAAGACGTGCCGACAAAGACAGTTGAAATAATAGAGGCAACGCTGCAGTTCAATGCACCAGCTACTAAGCCAGCTACCCAAGATAAGCCCGCAGCGGATAAAAAAGTGTCGTCTAAGAAAGCAACTGACAAGAAAAAGAAGCAAGTCGCTAGTAAAGCTGGCAGAAAGGCAAAGAATAGGGGTTGACAGCTAAATATCTTTGATGTAGGGTGGAGGTATGAATACTCTCAATCTTATAAAAGAGTGGTTGCCTGTTGTCGCAAGTGCCGTCACGTTGATAGTTGCCATCGCTGGCGTGGGTTGGATAATATTTAGGGCTGGCACTATAAAAGAATGGGCGACCACTATGCTCAAGATAATTCCGCTACACGAAGGTCGTATTGATTATCTGGAAAAGGATGTTCATACTATTAAAATCAGTATCGGGCTAGTAAAGACGTTATCCGCTAATAGCCCTGTGGCACTTAACGAAACAGGCAAGGATATAATGGTTTTCTAAGGGCAGTCAGAGACCATTGGATATTTCTCTCCTCCCCATCGGAGCTTGAAAACACCTTTTAATCTCTAACTAACCCTTAAAACCAGTAATAAAAAATGGAATATCTTTTACCAAGGTGCAATCAGGCGATACGAAACCCGATAATCTAACAACTTTTTTCCGTGCAACCTCAGAACCAACAACAGAACCCAACGCTAGCATATTGGTGTTGTCATTAAATCAGTTGCAAATTGTCAGACCGCTATAGCTTTATTTCAACCAGATAGCGTATCCTTCCCCAAGCACATAATGATTATACACAGACACCACCAACGAGACAAACCCTAAAGGGTGCTTATGGGACAATAAGGGACGATTATTTAATAATTCCTCCATAGCCTATTGTAGACAGGAAGACACGCCCACTAGGCACGTTTTATTCGTAGTGCGTCCACATTCTAATTATCTTTATAACACCCTTGAAAGATGTGCCTCCATCACTAGGTAAAAGCTGGTATACTAGGCGATGTTGCCTATTGATACGTCTGGAATAGGTGCTATCCAATCCTTTGAGTTTTTCATAAGGCGGTGGATTTTGAAATGGGTTTTCTTTCAAGATATGCAACAATGAGACTACTTTAGGTTTCAAACCTGCTTGCTCTGACTTAGTAGCATCTTTAGCTGCTTGTTGCGTGAGCACAAGTTTATACATCAGCCCATATCTTTGATACGTCAACACATTCAGACAACGGGGTTGCGTTGCCCTCTTTTATAGAGTTCATCATATCTGGGATTGAATTTAGATAAGTCGTATCGTCAGAGGTTGCCAGCCTATACTTCTGAAAAGAAATGTAGTCCCCCACCTGCACCACAATAGCTTCAGGCAATAAATCAATTTCGCTCTTAATCATTTCACGTGCAGTCATAATGCCCTCCGTGATTTAATGTAGCAGACTCAAATGCTATTGTCAACGGCTGACTATATATCGCCCTTGGGAGTCTGTGAACTTGCCACCTCCATACCAGAGCATAATGCTGATGTAATTCATTATTGTCCATAGCTCCACAGGTTAGTTATCTCGCCAGTCTCCGTATCACGCACAAGCATTAGTTCTTGTGGATTTTCAGCGGGCGACCAGTCATTATCAACAGAAACTTGCCAATATATGGCTACTTTTGCTTCTGCCTTTGCTATGGCACTATCTACGAAGTCTTGCATTATATTGCCAGCACTAGCCTCAAAACTAATCATCATTGCTTCTATACCAGAACGAAGTTCACCTTTCGGCATAGCCCGCACTTTCGCCCAATCTTCCTTTGTATAAATAGTGGCTTTATTTTTGGTGACACCATTAACGAACAGCATTTTGCCACCGTTGGGACCTTCTATCTCGCCGCTCAACTTGCATTGCTTATTTACGGGAAATGCGCGTAGGTTAGCACCCGACAGTATAAAGCCTTCTTTGGTGTATGTATAAAGCAATTCAGGATGTTCTAATGAATTACTAAACAAGCCAAATGTATGGCTTTGCCCTGCCTGCGGAGCAAATAAATGCGCCATTGGAAATATATACCTGCCATTAGATAACAGGATGCTGACAAATAAAAAACCTCTACCATCTGGCATTATCCGCCAAACATGTATTTGGTCATCCAGCTTCATATAATCTCGTTGCCTGTCAAGCTCCCCCTTGTAGAGGGTAACATTAACAATACCATGTTTATCCTTACCCTGATTATCCGCCCAAAAGTAATCATAGTTTTCCGCACTTGCGACAGTAGAACTAAAAACTAAAACCAAAAATAAACTAAATATTTTCACTTGTTACCTCTGTCAAACTTACGTCCTAGAACTGCACCGATTGTGCCAATAACGGATATCAAAGCCCTTTTTCCTTACGTATATCCGATAATATTTTCCCGTTGTAAGAAAAACAGTTGAAACCGCTACCGATAATGCCTTTCCCATATTCCAATAATATTGTTGCCAGACCAGAAAGGGAGTGTTCTTTCCCCTTATACTTAACCTTGTTACGTTCAACGCTCACAACCTTACATTTAATATCAGGTTTGCGCGTACAGGTCAGCTCGTCGCCCTCTTTAAGACCCAGCATTTTGAACGTAGTCTTAGGTCTTTTTTTGCTGTCAGTAGCTTGTTTACGTTCTTTTTGCTCCTCGTCATTGCTATCAGCAGGGGTTGACAGGTTTTCGGCTTTTTTGCTAAAGACTTGTTCCAATGCCTTTTTTACTAGAGGCTCATAAAGTTCACGGTTGTTTTTGGTTTTTTGTTTGTCCAGCTCGTCTAGTGTCCAGTTTGTAAGTTTTTCGGGCTTTTCAAGTTCCTTTTCTATAAATGAACGTATAGTGGCAACCTGCTTTTCTTGTTCAGCAAGTTTACGTATCTTGTCTATATCAAAACTATCTTTGCATAACAGCCGTATATGCTCAATATGTTCAGCACTCACATTACCAGTTATATCAAACTGATAGTATGGTTCGACGTCAAGCACATTCGTAGTTTTTGTATCCATATAGAGCCTATATTTTTTGCCGTTTGTAAGTATGGCTACAGTTTTCTTCCCTTTGCCACACAAGCCGTTATAGTATTTGGACAGTTGAGTCTCAAATTCTTCGTTATCAAGATTTTTCCCGAACGCCTTACATTCAACAAGAATGCTTTCACGCCCATCCATAGACACAGTGTAATCGGCTCTCATATCCTTCTTCTTGCCATAGCTTGCGTTAGCTTCACGATGAATATCTTTTACCTCATCGTAACCCAACATTTTCAAAAATGGCTCAATTAGAACCGCTTTTGTCTGTCCCTCGTTTTTATCTATAGTAACCACAATGCTCTGGTCGTCAAGCCTTGGGTTAATCTCCTCCACCACGAAACGTTTCAGCCTTTCCCTTATGTCTTGCACAGCAATCCTCCATAAAAAATCATTTAAGATTACATTTTTTCCGATATTATATCTTTAGAGTTTAGTTGTCAAGGAAAATTTAATGTTAAAAGACTAATTTTATAAAAAATTATATTTATAATGCATTGTTATTAGGTAGCAAGTGAATATATTATTTTAGTATGAGTATAAAGAAAGTCTTTGGTAGGAACTTAAAGAATTACCGCAAGCAGAGCAAGCTATCGCAAGAGGAACTAGCAGAACGGATAGACGTAACGCCGCAACATTTAAGTCATATAGAGTGCGGACACGTTTTTATGTCTGCCGAGTTGTTGGAGAAAATCACCCGCACGTTGGGGGTGTCAGCCTCTGCAATGTTTTACAGCACTATGGAGAAATCAGCTGATACCAATATATTGAGTGTAGTTGACCAGATTATAGAGCGGGAGCTTGCCAACGCCGCAAACATTATCAAACTGCAAATACGCCAGAAACAAGCGAGAACGTGAGAGCTAACCCCTTTTGAGGTTAGAACAATTATTTAGTTAGCGTAATCTAGTTCTGCCTTTAATGCTCTTTGTAGCGTTTGTGATACATTTACCCCGTTCTTTTCAGCTGCAATCTTCAACCAAGCAGGTATAGAGGCGTTTATACGCACAGATTTTCTATTAAGTTCCTGTAAATATATGGGTTCAACCTCTACCAACATTGCGAATTCGCTTTTTTTTAGTTTCAAGTCTGAAACGGGGGTGGCTTTTGGTGCAGGGTAGTATTCAAGGTGTGATGCCATATAGCCGCCTAAGGCTTCTTTTGCCATTTCATAAGCGTGTTCGGCATTGTCGCCATAGCTGATACAGCCCTGCAAATCAGGGAACGACACGGACACCGCCCCATTGTCAGGTTCAAATATTGCTGGATATATCAAACTTTCCATATACTACCCCCTATTTAAGTCCCGCTTGTTTTAGCAGCTTATTAAGCGTGCTATCAGCTCTTTGCCGTTCATATTGGTATTATACACACTATTTTGTGTAAAAACAAGGATTTATTTCTATGTCCCTTATCCAAAACAAGCGAGAACGTGAGAACTAAACCCTTTTGAGGCTAAAACAACGTTTTCAGAAACTTCCAAACTAGCCATAGCGTGAGTAATGGTATTATAAGTGCCGTTAGGACGAACGACACCACTGCATTTACAAACTGGGCAGAGATATACTCAACCCCGCGTTTAGATATATCTAATAAAAACCTAGCCTTTCCAGTAATGCCGTCATATTGTTCAAGCTCCGACTGGGCAGTCTCATATTCAGCTACCATAATGTTATTATGCACCGCTTGGGATACCGCCACCGATACAGGCACACCCACTGCTGCAAACACCCCCACTAGAACAAGCGATGCGGCAATTTTTGCGAACCGTCTGCTAGCCGTCCACACCGCTATGGTGAGAGCCAAAAGTGCAACGGGGATAATAAACTTGAATGCCAGCTTGCCCCCAAAGAGCAACAGAATCTTTTCCAAGCTGAGCGCAACTGATGCCGCTAGAAAGAGCCGTGCAAATGTGGCAAACACGTCACTGATAGTTGATGCGGCAGTTGCAAGTGCACCGAATAGTCCAGCTACAGCAAGCCTAGCTGTCAGAAAGTCTTGCAAACCCTGATAAGAATCTGCGCCAGATAAAAACGGTGCTAGGACAAAAAATGAAACGAGTGCAAGCACCACGCATACGCCTACAACTAGTAGCTTATGCACCGTTAATAGCTTATCAAATATATCAGATTTAACTTCATCCATATATGCTGCGCCTCCGTCTGCTACCTTTGTGTTCAAATGGCGGCGGGTCTGTGACCTCAACCACCCTGCCGTGTTCTAAAACTGCCATTCTATCCGCATAAGATGCCACCTCTGGAGAATGTGTTACCACTACAAGGGTGCTGCCGGTGCTATGCAAATGCTTGAATATATCCATCACTAAATCTTCATTAGTTTCGTCTAGGTTGCCAGTCGGCTCGTCTGCCAGTATCAGTTTCGGGTAGTTTATAAGTGCCCGTGCAATGCACACACGTTGCTGTTCGCCGCCTGATAGCTGACTCGGCAGGTGGTGCACCCGCGCACCTAGCCCTACGCGCTCAAGGGCGGCAAAAGCCTCAGCCTCGCCGACCATACTGTGATAATACTGCGCTAGCATAACGTTTTCAAGTGCAGTTAGATATGATACTAAATGAAACTGCTGAAATATAAGCCCTATCTTATCACGGCGCACCGCCGTTAGGTCAGCCTCACTGCCCTTTGAGGTGTCTTGTCCGTCTAGTATGACAGAACCACTGGTAGGTTTAGCCATACAGCCTATAATGTTCATCATAGTAGTTTTGCCTGAGCCTGATGGTCCCATTATGGCAAGCCACTGTCCCGCCTTGACCTCTAAATTAACGTTATAGAGTGCCTGAACATCGCTACCATATAGCACTGAAACACCTTTTAATTCCAACATATTCATATTATTCCCCTTTCAACACTATAGCAGGTTCTATCTTTATTGCTATGCGGGCGGGCAAAAGCGAAGCTATAATAGCTATAAGCATTGATGATAACAATGTTGCTAGTATTAGCAAGGGATATGTGCCTATTGCCCGTCCGAAGATACTCATAGCTACGGCATAAGCAAAGACTTGCCCTAGAATACTACCCAGCAAACCACCCGCTAGCCCTAATAATGCACTCTCCCCTAAAAACTCCATCATTACGTTTATATTTTTTGCCCCGAGTGCCTTTTTAAGTCCAATCTCATTTTTGCGCTCCATAACAATCGCCATCATCGTAGTCGCCACACATATCATAGTAAGTGCTAACACTATAATGGTGACTAGATAGACAAGTGCTTGCAGTTTGTCAAGGACAACCGTTTCAGACTGGGCAACACGTTTCACCAGCTGCGGGGTAATATTTGGTGCGGCTTGCATGAGCTGTGTGCTGATTTTTTCCAGCTCGTCAGACTGGGCAACAATGCTTAACTCCACAATATCAGCCGTCCAGTTGTCCCCAAGCATAGCATATACGAATCCGTCCTCAACGCCGCCAGTCTTCACGATGCCCACTACCCCAACGCTGCGTCCAAGCTCAGGCAAGTCAACTATATCAACTATATTTAGCAACATATATTCTGCCACATCACTACCTAGCACTATTTCGTTTGCCGCTCTAGGCAGTCTGCCTGTGAACTGCCAATATGGATTAGTCTGTTGCACCTGCGAAAAATCAGTCTGAACAAGGGTAATCGGCAAGCTGTTCATACTAACAGAACTATATTTGTAGGGCGTTATTCCAACAATGCTTAGCGGTGGCAGTTTAGCGAGTGCTGCATCAAGTTCAGCTTCGCTAATGTTTTCTATCACCATATTGGCACCGTAGGAGCGAAACTCACGCCCTAGCTGGCGTGGCATATCGTAATAGATAGCTACCATTCCATAAAGAACGGTTGCTCCCACTGATATTGCCAGCAGTGCCACAAGCATTCGCCCGAAACGCCGCATTAAGGAGCTGATGAGCATTGAAAATACGAACTTGAACTGCCTGCCGCGCTTAGTACGTCCAGCACATGCGGAGTGCCTAGCATGGCTATGATGTGCATGGTGATGATTATGGTGAGTATGCCTGCGTTTAGCGTCCATGCAACACCTCTGCGGGGTGCAGTTTTAGAATCATCTTGCTTGCTGGCAGTGAGCCGAAAAGCGTTACAACTAATGTCATCGCCACAACCAGCGGAATAACTACTAGCTTTGGTTCAGTCCACATACCAAACACCGACTGCCCCACAATTTGCGCAAATATTAGCCCCAGTCCGTAGCCGACCAGTCCGCCAGCAAATGTAGCCGACAGCACCTCAACAAATACCGCCATAGATACCTGAAAATCATTCGCTCCAAGTGCCTTCAATAGTGCCAGCTCTGTGCTACGCTCCAGTACATTAGCAGTAACAAGGTTTGATATACCAAGCACGGAGCATAAGAGGCTTAAAATAGTTAGCAATAGCATTAAAAGTTGTATTTTTGATAATATTGCCCCCTCAGATTGCGATACTTGCATCACCTGTTTAACCCTAGCTTGCGGCAACACCTCCTCTAGCTGATATGCTATAGCACTGATATACGCTGTGCAATACCACGTGTCCCACTCTGTAGTCGTCAGACTGCGCGGGTCGGTTGCTGCCCTGCGAGAAAGCTCGTTTTCAGGGGTCGTTAACGCACTCACCGATATATAGCTAATACGTCCAACGTTGTTTGTTAATTTGCCGACAATCTCTATCGGAGCGAAAGCCTTGTCTGAATCGCTATCGCCAGAATCTATTATCCCTACAATAAGCAAGTCGCCGAGTTGAGCACCTATATTTAAGTCTAGTTTATTTGCTAGACGCTTGCCTAGTGCAACTTCACTGTTATTGTCATCAGGCAACCGCCCAGATACGCTCCACCAAGATTTAAGCCCTACAATACCAGCATCTACGCTATCACCAGTGGGCAAATCTATATGACGGGCAAACCATGTGCCTATTAGTGGCACGTCTTCACTACCAATAGTTATATTAGTGTCTAAAAATGGGGCAAAATCTACTATATTGTGCGCCCAGAATATCTCTTTTACCCTAAAAACATCATCATAAGGCAGATATTGATTAGCCTTTGTGTCGCCAGCATTGTAAAGGTCTGCTAATATTGAAGAAGTTTTAGGCATAACGGTCAGGTTTGCCCCATAAGCCTTTAACTCTTGATTGATTTTGTCGCCCATATCAAACATCACATTCAACATAGCAGTAGCAAGCGACACCCCAAGTGCCATAGTCAGGGCGAGCATTGCAAGGGAACGGTTCCTGCGCATAAGTGCCGCAAATAATGCCCTAAAAAACATAATTACGAAAACCTATATTCATGTTCAATAAGCATATCAACATCTATGACTAGCTTACCATCTGCTATGGTGAACTTAAAAGGAACTGGATTGCACCCACCCGCAAGTCCTATGGTGGAGATATTCATAACAACATCACACATCTTGCAGATTATTTGCCCGCTCCGCTCGTAATAGCCAGCTATCCCGCACACTTCGCAAGCATCAAGCCCTACGCCATAGCCAGATTTAGGCTTTTTAATCACGATAAAGTGCACCTGAACGCCATTTGCAGTAGTATAGCTGTATCTGTGCAGGTGCATATCCTCAAGCTCTTCCAGCGGTATGATAAGCTGCCCATCTATAGCCTCAATAGCCACAGGGGGCGATATCATAACCTCTTTATTGTTTAGGTAGGAACAACCTACCACAAAGAAACCGCCTATTAAAAGGAACACACAGGACGTTCTGCACCAGCGAGCAGCAAGCGCACTTGCGGCTACCTTTTTACGCACTTCTGCAGGGTTAGCACCATTAAAGACGCGTCCGCGCATGCCATGCAGTGCAATGAGCGATGCTACTACCCCCAATGCAACAATTGCTATGAAAAATAATCCCTCTATACTGCTAAAAAGCATTGCCATAGCCATTATAAAGCCATCCATAGACAAGAAGCCCTGTCCCAGTAAGATATAGACGAGCGATAAAAGTTGCTTGAACATTAATATAACAAGTGCTGACAAAAAGACGACAAGCACCGCCCTGTCAGACAAGTTCACAGATGCCCTGTAGAGCGAATAGGCTGCCCACCTGATAACAACAAGGGCTATTATATAGCCCAATATGCGTAGCATATATGCACTGCTAAATACGCTGTCTAGGTCAGAGGCAAACTCCACAGGGAACATAAATATATCGGGCAGATAATATGCCGCAAGGAACAGGAAAAAGATGTGCACAGCCCCGTGTCTTATACCTCTGCTTGATAAAAGTCCCGTAGCAATAGCAAGTTCTGATAATATTAGCGGAATCATAACTGCTAAATCGTAATATTCGCGGACGAGCGAAAAACGGGTGAATGTGTGCAATATGGCAAATAGCAGTGCTAGTTTAATACCAAACAGAGTTACACGTCTTGTCGCTATTTTCATAAACAGTCCATGCTTGTTCGCAGAATGATGGTGATGCCTACTAGTAGCAAATAAATCCCGATGCCCCGCCTCCGAATGAATAACAGCAAGAAACAGTGCCACCAGCAGTAGCGGGGGCATCAGGGTATTAGTCACATTTATCAGAGACAATAACATCTGACTATTTTACCACTTGCGTGGCACAAAATGAAGTGTCCAGCTAGCCTCAATAGGTTTAGTCCAGTATCTGCCAGTCACACCAGTAGTTCTATCCACGTGCAACAGATAGCCTTGCTTTTCTGGACTTTCAATAGCGATTGTCACCTTGTAGCGTCCAGCCCCGTCTAGCTTGATATTCGCTCCATAGTGCGGACCATCGCTAGCATTCATCGGCATAAACGTGCCGCTTAGCTTGAATGGACTGCCATTCTTTGTAATGGTGTAGCGGACTGTTAGACCCGGAACGAAGTCGCCTGCGCCATAGCCTAGATTATTGTTCGCACGCGCACTAATATCCGCCTCAAGGTGCATATCAGACTGCGCCGCTGGTAGGCTCTTGCCCACAGGCAACATATCTACAGGTTGAAAATAAACAGCCGAGATGTGCAGGGGACCATTGTCATACTCCTCACCTAGTGGGAACTCTTGAAATCCTTTCGGCGCAGCACTAGGACTAGGTGCTTTTTGCGCGCTAGCATTCATAGGTGCTATCACCATAACAGCTACTACAAACAATCCGCTTAAAAATCGCAACATAAATCAAAACCTCCTAAAAAACATTTATTATAATATGCGCATATTATTCTATTATAGCCTTGTTTGCTTTATTTTTATAATAAAGGTATGAGAAAATAGCCAGCAAGACTAAAACTGCCTGCGGAACTAACGTCTCCATAGTGGGATAAATGCCGAGCAGGTCTATTGTTCTAACATAGCTTACCGGTGTCATGCTCACCACATTAGCCCCTTGCAACTCCTTGATGCCACCACCAGTGAAAACAATGCACATTACATACATTAAAATGCTAGTGCCTATAAAGAATGGCTTAAGTGGCAGACGCAAAGAGCCGTATCGGATAACTAAAAAGACCACCACAAGTAAAACTAATCCCACAAATAAACCTAAAAAGACCATTTTTGACTGCCCACCAGAGTCCGCAAATAGTGCTTGATAGAACAGTATCGTCTCTGCGCCCTCACGGAACACCGCTAAAAACGCTGCCCCTGCAAGCGCAAGCCCGCTACCCGTGCTAACAGAGCCTTGAACCTTGCCCTGAATATACCCTTTCCAAGCCTCTGTTTCAGACTTTGACACCATCCAGTTGCTGACAAAGAATAGCACTACAACGGCAAGCAGCATAGCCACCCCTTCTAGTAGCTCTTTAGATGCGCCACTCGTTGCAAGCGCAGTGTTTATAATATACGCCATAGCAACACTTGCCAATATCGCCACTACAGAGCTGATATACACAGTTTTTACCTTACTTTTGTAGCCTGCACGCACTAAATACGCTATAATAGCCGCTATTACTAGTATCGCCTCTATCCCCTCACGCATAACGATTAAAAGCGATGTCATAAATGTGCCAAATGCACTCACTTCTCTGCCATCTAGCCTGCCCGCATCCTCTTGCAGATACTTGATAAGGGTGTTTATCTCTGTCCGCACAACGCTATCAGCTTTAGCGGCACTAATGGCACTCTTGATAGTCGTGAACTGATACTCTACAACAGAGGCACGCTTGCCCGATATATACGACATCACAGCGCGCTCAAAGCCCAACACCTCGTAATAGTCAAAGTAGGCACTATTGACAGCTGCCATAGCCCCGTCAATATCCCTTGCTTTGTAGGCTTCGCCAGCGGATTCAAGCACAACCGCAATATCGTCAACTATCTCACCCCAACTTTCATATTCCTTCGCTACTACATTCAGTGGCAAGGCAACTAATAATAAGAGCAACATTAAAAATCGGCGCATAAATACCCCTAAATAATATTCTTTAATAATAAAGTTAGTCTAGTATAACTTTTTATTCCCAAACAATCTAATACGATATTTCAAGGTTGTCAAGGGAAAATATTAGCTTGATATAACTTTTTTAAGAGACAAGGAGACGTAGGCAAAACGAAGTAAAAGCAAATTTATCCCTACTGCCCGTGGCAGTTTTTGTATTTCTTGCCACTACCGCACGGGCATGGGTCGTTCCTGCCTACCTTAGGCATAGCTCTGCGAACAGGCGTCTTGACTTGCGGCTCCCCGTTGCCATTTTCAGAAAATACGTTCTTGCGCTCTTCACGTGTTGCGCTCTGAACACGTTTAACGGGCAAACTTTCCCCATGTTCACGCACATGGACGTGCATGAGTAGCCCCAACACCTCACGCTCTATACAGCTATACATATCAGAAAATATCGCAAACGATTCCCGTTGATACTCAATTAACGGGTCTTTCTGTCCATAGCCGCGCAAACCCACACTGTCACGCAGATAGTCCATGTGCAACAGGTGCTCCTTCCAGCGGGAATCTATCACGGTAATCAACACATAGCGCGAAACGTCTTTGTAATGCTCAGCCAGCTCCGATTTCCTTATGGCAAATTTTCTGTCAAATAGCGTTAAAACTGCTTCTTTGTATGTTTCTGCCTTGTCAACTCTAGCATTTTGCAGGTCAGCCTTTTCATCAAATATAGTTTGAAGTTCGTTGTTAAAGTTATCATCATCTTTAGCAGCTGCTATATGCACACCATACAGCGACTCGGCGAAACCCTCAGCAAATTCTCTAAATATATTGTCTGTAGCCTCGCCTGACAATATCTCACGGCGTAGCCCGTATATAATAACACGCTGCTGGTTTGCTACATTGTCGTATTTCAGCAGATGTTTGCGGACTTCAAAGTGCATCGCCTCAACTTTCTTTTGTGCACCCTCAATAGCCCTAGATATAAGATTATGCTCTATAGGCTCGCCGTCGTCCATACCTAGCTTTCCGAGCATCCCCTTAATGCGCTCGGCACCGAAAATCCTCATCAAGTCATCTTCAAGACTCAAATAAAATCTGCTCTCACCGGGGTCGCCTTGCCTGCCAGAACGTCCACGCAACTGGTTGTCAATACGGCGCGATTCGTGTCGCTCTGTGCCTAATATATACAATCCGCCACGCTCCAATACCCCTTCGCCCAACTTTATATCTGTGCCACGCCCAGCCATATTTGTCGCAATCGTCACAGCTTGCTGTTGCCCCGCTTTCTCAACGATAAGTGCCTCACGTTCGTGATTCTTAGCATTCAGAACCTCATGCGGTATCTTTAACTTTGTAAGACGCTTGCTCAACAACTCTGATTTTTCAACAGACACCGTGCCAACTAGCACAGGTTGTCCTTTCTCATAAAGCCTCTTTACATCTTTTGCAATAGCGACATATTTCTCTTCTGCCGTGCGATAGATTAGGTCAGGTGCATCTATGCGAATCATCTGTCTATGTGTGGGGATAGGCACTACGTCTAGCCCATATATCTCGCGGAACTCCTGCGCCTCAGTGAGCGCAGTGCCTGTCATACCTGCGAGTTTTTTATACATTCTGAAATAGTTTTGGAACGTAATAGAGGCTAGCGTTTGATTTTCGTTCTGAATACGCACATTTTCTTTAGCCTCTAGTGCCTGATGAAGCCCGTCCGAAAAGCGTCTACCCGTCATAGGGCGACCAGTGAACTCATCTACTATTATAACTTGCCCGTCTTTCAGCATATAGTCAACGTCTAGCTTAAATATCGCGTGCGCCCTAAGAGCATTGTTCACAAAGTGCAAAGTGTCAACATTCGCCACGTCAAAGATATTGCCGACCTTTAATGCAGCCTCTACGTAGTTTATACCCTCATCATTCAGTGCTGCTGAACGCGCCTTTTCATCAATGGTGTAGTGTCTATCAATTTTTAAGTTTTTGACAACGTTATTGATAGTATAGTATTTGTCAACGGCGTCTTCCATTGCACCGCTTATTATTAGCGGGGTGCGCGCTTCATCTATCAAGATACTATCCACTTCATCAACAATAGCATAGTGCAGGGCGCGCTGTACGTAAGTTTCCGCCTCAAACTTCATATTGTCGCGCAGGTAATCAAAACCAAACTCATTATTTGTGCCGTAGGTAATATCGCATTCGTAAGATTCCTTGCGTGGGCAGTCAACAGTAGCAATCTTTCCTGCAGATTCATCTTCCCAGATTAGCTTTTTAGATGCGTTATTCTGAATTATACCCACATTCAAACCAAGTTTCATATATATTGCACCCATCCAGACAGCATCACGCTTAGCTAGATAGTCATTCACGGTAACAAGGTGCGCCCCTTTCTCCTCTAGTGCATTCAGATATAGCGCAAGTGTCGCCACAAGCGTTTTGCCCTCACCTGTCCTCATCTCAGAGATTTGCCCCTTGTGGAGCACATAACCACCCAGCAGTTGCACATCAAAGTGACGCATACCAAGCACGCGTTGCGAAGTTTCACGCACAACGGCAAAAGCTTCAGGCAGTATGTCGTCAAGCGTTTCCCCCGCACCTAGTCGCTGTCTAAAGCGAGCAGTGGAGGCGTAGAGTTCTGTGTCTGTCATAGCAGATATGGAGCTTTCCAGCAAATTGATTTGTTCAACGATAGGGGATAGCTTCTTTAGATACCTGTCATACCAAGAGCCAAAAATTTTCCCGAATATATCAGCAAATATCATACAGAGAAGATACCAGCCAAACTATGTTTTGTCAACATCAGTTTTTCTTGAAAAAGTATTTGACATCTTATAGATAATTGTGTATCATCCACTTTGCAAATTTAATATCTATATAGGAGATTGCAAATGTCAGACAAATGTATCAGTAACACACACACACACACACACACAGCAAGAACTGTGCCAGCTTCTTTGATGTTCTAAAAGAGTTTCGTCATAAGATATATAGGCTCAGCCCAGTTTATAGGCTGCTTGAACGTAAGGTATTGCCTAGTGTTGCGTATATGAGACCAGAAATATGTAATATAAGCGAACGTCTTTACGTGTTAGAGCAGATGTTTATTAAGATGGGCGGAGATAGAGATTTTCTAAACGATGTTGTGCTGTTAGGCACTAAATTTCAATTTTACGATGTGCTTACGTCAAGGGCTGTAGAGTTTATAATAAGTGAGTTTAATAGAGGTGTGGGCGCAAATAGCAACGTGGCTGGCATGGAGTTTAACGATGGCGACTGCATCATAGACATAGGCGGCAACATCGGCACAGTGTCTATGTATTTAGCTAAAAAGCACCCAAATATCAAAATATACGCTTATGAGCCAACAAAGCGCAACTATGAAAACTTTCTGAAAAATATCAAGCTCAACAATATCCCTGACGGCATCATCACGCTATTCAATAAAGCTGTCACAAAGGACAGCAGAGATGTGCATATATCAACAATGCTACAGAATAGTGGCGGGTCTAATATTTTTACACCTAAGTCAACATCAGATACTTCTGGTGGCGATGTGCCGTCCACAACGCTTGATAAAATCTTTGAAGAGAACAATATAAACAAATGTGCCCTGCTAAAGATAGATTGCGAGGGTGCAGAGTATGAGATACTCTATAACACAAAAGAACAGCACTTGCGCAAATGTGCTTGCATATTAGGCGAGCTACATGGTCAGCATGGAGACGTAGAGGCACTAGAAAAATACGTTAGTCAATATATCTCCAAATCATATTGGGATAAGCACCCGTAGATACTGTGTGTGCTAGCTTTCTGCACTTGTGGATAACAGGAGTGCCTCCATGTTGAAAAGCCGCACATTCACGCCAGTAAAGCCATAATCTTGTCTCACCCTAGTTGCAATTTCGCAGGCTAGTAGCTGGAACTGGTTGGCATATTCAGGCGTGGACACCTCTTCAATGGTGTTTATATGGCGTTCTAAACCAAATAGTTTTTGCACATATTCATTTGCCTGTGGGGAACGTGCAGAGTGCGTGTCAGGGTAGCCCATAGCAAGTTTAGCCAATTTGCCCGCATGCCCCGCAAGCCCTATGCTCTTATAACCCTTTTCGCGCATATAAGTCAGACTCTCCCCAGCAAAATTGCTCATCTGCACTATAAACGTCTTATTTAATTTATCAGAAAGCACTTTCTTTAGTGCGTTTTCGCCGATATGCCCGGGCACAAGCCATACATATTCTGCACCCTCAGCACACACCACGTCTATCTCACGTTTAATAGAATCTATTAACGCCCGTTCGCTCTTATACTCCACAAAACCCGTTGTGCCCAGTATTGATATGCCCCCTACTATGCCAAGTCGCTCATTAAAGGTTTTTTTTGCAATTTCAGCTCCATTTTCTGCACTTATCACTACCTTTAATCCGCCAGTAGGGTAAAATTTCCTAACATTATATTCTATCATTTTTCTAGGTGCGGGGTTGATTGCCGCCTGTCCTACAGGCACTGATAAGCCACGTTTTGTGACCCTGCCGACTCCATCGCCACCCTCTATTATAAACTTTTCATCCTCTAACTTGCTGATGTTAGCATATATAAACACTCCGTCAGTGGCATCAACATCCCCGCCAGCGTCTTTGAGTGCCCCTATCTTGCCTGAACGCACTATTATGGGTATTTCCAGCACTTCACCTGCGGGCAGTTCTACACTCACCACATCAGGCGTTTCGCCTGTGAGCATATCTAACACCGTTGCAACAGTTGCTGCCGTAGCCGTTGTGCCTGTAGTCCAGCCAGTGCGTCTCTCGGTTAGGTTTTTATTTGAGTTCAATGATTTTATTGGCATAGAACGTATCCGCTCTGCGGTTTGCTGTGTATAGGATACTGTCGCCAGCGTTGCAGAAGTCATAAAAGCGGCTTGCTACGACCGCACGGCTATGAGCATCAAAGCCCGCAAACGGCTCATCAAATACGCATACGTGTTTTGCCGCTAGCATTGCAAACATAAACATAATGCGTCTCTCCCCGTCGCTGAGTGCAAATGGCGATACATTCCCACGTCCCTGCCAGCCGAGCATATCCAGCACCTCACTTGCTCTATTTATTCCCGTCCAATCGGCAATCTCTTCAGTAATCGTATTGTGGAACGCCATCTGCTCTGGAAATTGCAGACAGAAGCCGCGCTCACCACGAGGCACAAACCATTCGTGGGAAGACTTATATCCCCGAATGCCTATCCCTGCAATACCCTTTACGAACAACGTCTTGCCACTACCGTTCCTGCCATAAATGCAGACAAGTTCGCCATTTCCTACTGATAGGGCAATAGGGGCAAGCGACACCAAAGCTAACTCTGTAATGCACCGCCTTTGTCTAGCAGGCAGAATTGGATTGGTTTGCGGAGTGTCCCCTAGTGTTATTATTTCATCTGCCATTTTGTCAAAGTGTTTGTCATGCGTAGCGATAATCACGGGCTTATTTTTAGATACTTCATATATGTAGCTTGCCAACAGCTCACTTTCAACATCATCTACCATATCTAGTGGCTCATCAAGCAACAGCACACTAGTATTAGGTAGCTGCATAGCAATTCTCACAGCTAGCTTTTTCTGCTCACCGCCCGATAGTTCGTTAATGCCTCGCCCGACATACTCGGCAAAGGGTGTCTTATCGGCACCAACTAGGTCTAATTCGTCTTTCACACTATTGGTTATGAAGTTAAACTCTGGTTGTGAATTGATAAAGCAGGATGGGAGCTTCTCCCCAGCGGCATCTAGTAAGGCAAGCTTTCCAGTTTTTGGTTGATAAATGTTCGCAAGTGCTTTCAATAATAGTGTTTTACCAGAACCGATTACCCCCTTAACAAGCAGTATCCGTCCAAAGCTTGCATTGATATTTGGCAGGCTAGTAATCTGTCCATCTGAAAAAGAAAACGATGCGTCCTCTACACTTAGGGTAATGCCTGCCATAATTACTTCAAGTATAGTTCTTGCAGATAATGTTCGGTCGTGGCAGGGTCTATGGACGTAATCTTATCGGGTATGTCAGATAGTTTCACACAATATTTCTTGTGTCCGTCAACATAAGCATAAACCATCTTTGCTACCCAGTCAACGGCTTTTAGCTCAGAGTTTTCAGGATATACATCGTTAGTGAGCCACGTGCCAAGCCCAAATACACGCCGAATCTCATCCTTACGATAGTTTTGCATGTGAACAATCCGCTCTACGCTACCTATGCGGTTTGAATGGTTAATGGTCTTGCTAGTCGGGTCTATACGCAACTTTTTATAGTGCTCTATTATCATATCTACATACTTATCAGTATCAGGTGCAGAATCTTCCCGCACGCCATCCCATAGCTTGCTATGCAGCAAATCAAAATATTTTAAGAAATGTTTTGTCGTATAGGTATCGGTCAGGTAGATGCCTAGCGCGCCATTATAAACCTCCACCCACTGTTTCATAACTAGCTCATTTGCTATTGCAGGGTTGAACTTAGCTGCCATAAACATTATCAGCTCATGGGCAATCGTCCCCATAGGTGTCAAACTATATTCACGCGAGAACATCGCATTAGACGTGCCAAGCAATACATCGGGAGCGTGTTTTATCATCAGCTCTAACACACGCCTATGCATCTGTTTAGAATATCTGCGACGAGTGCCAAACTCCGCAACCTTTGCTCCGCAGTCCGATAGCCTTTTTAGCTTATCTATGGTGCGCTCGTCAGCGACCTTATCAGATATACGCTTAGCGTCCATATCTGTCATTATATTGTAAAGCTCTGACATCGTAGCGAGCAGATATATTTCAAAGAATATTACTTGCCCCCACTCCCCCTCATAAGATACCGATATATCCTCATAAGTGCCGTGACCTATGACGTTAATCTTGACCAGCTCAGGCGTGAACCTATACGTCTTTAAGTATGAGTTGATGTAAAAATAATCAAGCCAATACATTGATTTCTCAATGTAGCTAATCGCCTCATCGGTGAAACGCAAATCAGCCCAGCTGTCCACCTGCTCTTGAAGAGCCCTGCCAAAACCTAACGGGAACTTCCAATCGCCTCTGCTAAAGAACTGCCAACCCACAATCTCCCGCAAATAACCCTTTTTGAATAGGAAATTTCCCATAGACCATTTATAAACGTCACAGTCTGTGGGGTCAGTGATTATAGGCGGTATATTATTCATAGGTTTATATGAAATCAGCTTCCTTAAAGAATATGCGGATTTCAGCATCGGCTGTCTCAGGTGCATCTGAGCCATGAACAGCGTTGTAGCTAATATCTGTGCCATATAGCTGGCGCAACGTGCCTTTGTCCGCCTTTGCAGGGTCGGTAGCACCTATAAGCTCACGCCAAGCAACAATCGCATTCTTACCCTCAAGGGCAAGCACGATACAAGGTCCCGCTGTGATTATGTTTATAAGCTCACCAAAGAAAGGGCGACTTTTATGAACAGCATAGAAGTGCTCAGCCAAGCTACGTGCCATAGTAAGCTTCCTCATACCAAGAATCTTTAAGCCTGCCTGCTCAATACGGCTAATGATACTTCCAGAATTGCCAGCTTTAACAGCGTCTGGTTTTATAATAGCAAAGGTCTTCTCCATACCAATACCTCCAATATTCATATATCAAACGACATTCTAGCACATTGCACAGTAAAATGCTAGCTGATTTTGCTATAAGATAGATACAGCTTAATTATATGGTTCTTTCAAATGAAAGTAAAGCTAAGTGAACATTGACTCTTAGCTTGCCACCCTCTATCTGTGGCTGCAAAGCATCAAGAATCTGTTTCGGCATTTCAGCAAGCTGTTTATCTATAATTGCCCTATCTATTGAAGCTAGCGAATACTCCAGTGTAGTCGCCTGTTCGCTATATGCACGCAAGGTGAAATAGTCTGCACTAGCGGCGATTACCTCACTGAGTAGCGGGAAACGAGTATGAGAGCTATTCACTGAACTGAGCAGCACATTAAGCCAAGCATCGGTATTGACATCAACAATCACCTCACGCAAGCGGATTAGCTCGCTAGAGGCAACATCAGGCGAATGTGAAAGCTCAATAAATACATCCTTTAACTTATAGCGTCCATAAAGAGGACGTTCAATAATATTAGTGCTCCCGCTCAACTACCTTTACCTCCCTTTCAACGTCTATATCAAAGAGTTTTATTAGCTGCTGAACCTCTGTTCTACCTAACATATCAGCCTTAAACTGCTCTATGCGCTCACGCGCATCAGCTAAGTTTTTTTTTTCAGATGTTGGTGCAGTGCTGGTTGTGGCTGTATCATTTAGCATTGGTTTTTTAGTTGCTACTGGAGGAGCTGGCTGTGCCATGCCTTGAGCTACGTTAACAACCGGCAACGGGACGATGCGCGACAAACTAGCCGCCTTAAACATACCAAACTCAAATGCATAGCGTGAATAGGTGGAATATCTAACGCTACCGTATAGGTTTTGCAATAGTTGAAATAATGCGTATAACCGCTCTACTGATACATTGCTAGACAACGACTTATAAAAGGTCTGTTCATCAGCTGTCAATTCTTTATACACAGATGCCGCTCCTTGCACGAGCAACAGCAGGTCACGCGTATATTTAATCATCCGCTCAGTTGCAAATTGCAGCGATATGCCCATCCCACATATTTTAGTAATAAATTCGTCTAGTTGCGCCGTGTCCTCTGAAATTACTGCAGCATATAACCCATTTATAAGCGGATTAGTAGACGTGCCAAGCACCTCATCAACCACAGCGGTGCTGAGCTTGCCACCTGAATAAGCTATCATCTGGTCGCTAAACGAGAGTGCATCCCTAAAACACCCCTCAGAGTTCAGCGCAATGCGCTTAACAGCGTCCTCTTCATACTCAATGTGTTCAGAAACAAATATCTTGACGAGTGCCGCCGTCAGTTTCTCAAAGGGTATCCGCTGGAAGTCATACTTCTGACAGCGCGACAGCACCGTAGGCAACACCTTGTGGGCATCAGTCGTGGCAAATATAAATTTTACATATTCGGGTGGCTCTTCCAATGTCTTTAGCAGTGCATTAGAAGCCTCTTTTGTCAGCATGTGGACTTCATCTACTATGACGATTTTCCACCTATACTTTACAGGGAAGAATTTAACAGTTTCGTTCAACTCCCGTATCTCATCAATGCCACGGTTAGATGCCCCGTCTATCTCTAATACGTCAATAGCAGCCCCATCTGTAATCTCACGACAGTGTTCACATTCGTTGCACGGGTTGCTCCCCTGTGGGTTTAGACAGTTCAGTGCCTTTGCTAATATCCGCGCCGCACTGGTCTTGCCAACGCCACGCGCACCAGTGAACAGGTAGGCATGCGACACCTTGCCGTCCCTAATAGCATTCTTTAGGGACGTTGTGGTGTCTTCCTGCCCTATCAGCTCATCAAATGTACTGGGACGATACTTACGCGCAAGCGCAATGTATGACACAATTCGCCCTTAGCCCCACAACACTAGACCAGTATCAAGCGGAGAGGCAAGCCCCTTAGTAGTAGGGAACACCCTAATGCCGTAAATATGCTTGCCCTCCCTGTTTATCGCATAAGTGCCCTTATAGATAATACGATTCTTAATGGCATCAACCTGTTTCAGCAACAGCACATCGGGTTTTCCAAAGAATTCATTGCCATTGCCTATTCCCACGACTAATTGAACTAACAGCTCGTCTGGACGCATATCTCCTGGGTTAATTGTTACCCGTAGGCTAATCTCCTGCCCTATGTGCATATCAGCCTCACTCTCTACATCGCTAATCAGCATTTCAGCGATATTAACAGAGCTAAACCGCCCAACCACGCCGCTCTTCCATTCAGCAATTCTCTTAGCGAGTAGTTTATCTGATGCCCGCACTTCATATTTGCGATTTGCAGCAGGGATATAATAGTCTCTCATATAGTCAGATACCATACGTGTAGAGCTATACTCTGCAGTCAACGTCTTCATTGAGTTTTTCATATACTCTATCCACCCGTGTGGCAAACCATCAGTAGAGCGGTTAAAATACAACGGTATAAGTTGGTCCTCTAGTAGGTCGTAGAGCGATGATGCATCGTTGTAGTCGTTCTGCTCTTGAACTATCTCGTTCACGCCGACAACGGGTCCTATCGTCCAGCCATTAGTGCCATTGTAGCCCTCTACCCACCAGCCGTCTGATATGCTCAGGTTCAAGCCTCCATTGACAGGGACTTTCTGCCCGCTAGTGCCAGATGCTTCGTAAGGTCTGCGTGGGGTGTTCAGCCACACGTTACAGCCCTGCGTTAAATCACGCGACACTTGCAAGTCGTAATTTTCTACGAAATACACCTTGCCCGCAAAGCTAGGGTTCAGCATATGTTGGATTACATTTTGTAATATGTCTGCACCTTGTGTGTCAGCAGGGTGCGCCTTGCCCGCAAATACAAATATTACAGGCTTACTGTTGTCGCCTATTATACGGAGTAGCCGTTCAGGGTCTGCAAATAGCAGATTAGCACGCTTATACGGAGCAAAACGCCTAGCAAAACAAATAACCAATGCATTCGGGTCAAGCCCCGCAAGCATACGTTTCTCCATATCATAAGATATAGAATATTTCTTAAATATCGCTGGCAATCCCACCTTGATAGTGTCTAGTAAGTGTGCTTTTTGTGCTTGTTTAGCAGTCCATATACGCTCATCTGGTATGGCATCTATCTTGTTCCATACATCTGAATCGGGCGTATTGCTAGACCAACCTTCGCCTAGCTCCCTATGCAACAATTTACGCATCTGAGGACCAGCATAAGAATCTACATGTATGCCATTTGTAACAGAAGCTATAGGCACTTCAGTTGCCGATATGCGCGGAAACCCATGTTGCCACATCTGGCGCGAAACATGCCCGTGCAATGCGCTAACACCATTTGCCTTGAATGAATACTTCAGTGCTAGGACGGTCATTTCAAATACATGCCTGTCGTTCCCCTCAAAGCGACCCATATTTAGGAATCGTTGCCAAGATATACCCATCTGTTGGGCATATCCGCTGAAATATTGCGCTACCTTATCAAGTGTAAACACCTCGTTGCCTGCATCTATGGGCGTATGCGTAGTAAAAATTGTGTCTGAACGCACATATTCGCCCGCAGCCTCGTAGCTCATACCATCGTTTTGCATTAGATGTATAATGCGCTCTATCGTCATAAATGCTGAGTGCCCCTCATTCATGTGATAACCTGATGGGCGGATACCTAGCACGCGTAGCAACTTAACCCCGCCCATACCGAGCAACATCTCCTGCCTAATGCGGAAGTCTCTATCAGCCTCATATAGCCGCGCGGTGACATACCTGTCATTACTTGTGTTGTCAGGAATATCTGAGTCTAACAGGTATAGCTGAATCCTACCCACAGTCAACATCCACGCCTGTGCATATAGCATACGACCGGGTAGCTGTATTGAAATCTTTATGGGATTACCCTTTTCATCTTTCACTAGCGTAGCGGGCAGCATATTGAAATCGTTCTCAGGATATACCGCAACCTGCCTGCCACTTTTGTCTATCTGTTGGCGGAAGTAGCCATTGCGATAGAATAAGCCTAATGCCACAAGCGGAGCAGCTAAATCACTTGCTGACTTCAAATGGTCTCCCGATAGCACACCCAAACCGCCAGAGTAGATAGCTAACGATTCGTGTATGCCGTATTCTGTAGAGAAGTAAGCCAGTGGGTTATTAGCAGTCAGCGGGTCATAGCTTTTTATCGGGATAGACATATACTTGTCAAACTCTTCCATAGTATCCCTATAGAGGCGCATATATACGGAATCTCTAGCCATAACTTCATAACGTTGCGCACTGGTATGTTTAATAACGGCAACTGGGTTATGGCGGCTCTTTTCCCACATTTCACGGTTCAAATCAGAAAACAAATCCCAGCAGGCAGGGTTCCACGTCCACCACAAGTTGTAAGCCAGCTCACGCAGGCGACTAACCTTGCTAGGTAGGTCTGCTACCGCATTGAACGAGCGCAGATGTGGGCGTTCCACGTTGCTAGCCCATACGTGATGGCTACTCTTTGTCTCTTCGGGCGTCATGGTGCGGTCAGCCGCTTTATCAAGGGCGAAACCGTAAGCACTTATATAATACGGAAAGAACTGTTCCCAAGAACAATTTTGCGCAATATCATGCGCTATCTTGCGCCTAGCCGTTAGCTCATTAAAATCTATCAGCGAATACTCTTTCAATACTTGCACCAGCGACCGCAAAACTTCTTCATCAGCGGTTTGTTTGCGCGATATTATGTGCACACCACGTTTGTCATCACTGCCCGCCTCACGCACCCAAATGCCGAAACCTGCAAGGTCGGTTGTGACCGTTGGCACTGAATATGCGATACTCTCTTCGGGTGTGTAGCCCCATGGCTCATACCAGCTGGGAAACACGCCAAGGTCGCTCGCTGCAAGCAGATTATAATAGGACAGGTTTAGAAAACCATCATTGCCATCTAGCATTGCAGGAACAAATATGAATTTAACGTTATTTTCAGACTTGTTGTCTAATCCTAGTCGCTTGCAAGCGTTTAAGATATGGTCGCTGGGCTGGTTCTGCAGGTAGTGGCTGGTGAGCCAGTTGCCACCGTATTCGGGAAACTTGCTCCCGTCGCCAGATATGGCATCGGGATTGACACCATTATGCCCGCCCATGACTGAGCATATAACTAGAACCTTTGTATTAGAGCCACTGAGGGACTTGTTTAGCTCGGCAAGGGAGTCTAAAAATAAATCCACACCTTTGTTATGAAACTCATAGCGTCCAGAAGTCACAAATATACGCGTGTCAGTGGGCATCTCTTCACGCAATAGCTTGCTAGCTGCGTTTAGCACGATGGCGCGGTATTTTTCAGGCTCGTTGCGGGCAATGCTGTAGTTGTCTATCACGCGCATATCAAGCCCATTCAAGGTCAATACGTCTGGTGTCCGACCCAAAAACAGGGTAGATTCATCAGCGGTAATCTTCCCAACAGTTGTAAAACAGTCCGCAATTTTGGCTGATGTTGATTCCATAGAGCATTTCGCCGTTATATTGTGATTGCTCGCCTCCTGCTTAGGATTGACCTGTGCCATCTGTTTGTAAATATCAAAGCCTGAGCCTGCTAGTGAACGTCCTAACATAGTCGCATGGGTGGTGAAAACCGTTGCCACATCAGGCAGGTTTTTCTTTAGGTACAGAAGTCCTGCGCCACACATCCATTCGTGGGCGTGCGCTATGGCTTTCAGTTCATCGTTTTCACGCCGCATCTCTCTGTATGCTGCAGCTATTACCTCGCCACAAGCGGTGCTGAACATGACTGGTTCAAGGTAGTCCCAGCCGCCCGATAATGAGTCAACACCGAAATCGTTCCATAGTCCGAATAGTATCTGGTCGTTATTGTATTTGCCACGAAATTGCACAAGGATTACTTTAGGCTCACCTGGGATATTCCACCTGCCAAATCTGCAGTTCACACCAGTAGCTTGAATAGCAGGGCGGATTTTGTTCCATATAGGCTCGTCTGTTTCTGTGAACTCTGGAGTGTTGCCAAGGTCAGGACCCATCAGAAAATAGTTTTCTCCAAATGCTTCAGTTGCTTCAAGCGCCTTGCTACTAACAACGGCGTAAATACCACCGACTTTGTTGCAGACTTCCCAACTGATTTCAAACAGTGCGGTATTATCAAGTTTAGGCATATTAGCTCCTTAACGTTAAACAAAAATATGTGCAGACTAAATTATAGACACGCAGGATACTATAACGTAGCAATTCTAGCTTGTCAATGGATTTATAGGGGCAACGTTTAGTTGTTGAATTGTTAATTTAGATTGAATTCTCTATACTCGTCTTGTCTAAGTATAGTCGTCTTTATGCCGAACTGTTTTTGACAGAACTCCCCCAGCGGGAGCAAGTGTGCTTCTCCGTTGTTATGCTGGCTCACATGTGCAAAAAAACAGCTTTTTAACTTTCCGTTACATGATAACGTAGTAACTAGACCGATAGCTTCATTATTAGAAAGATGCCCCTGTGGAGATAATATCCGCCGTTTCAGCTCTGGAGGATACTGCTTGTTGTTGCGCAACATCTCTACATCGTGATTAGTTTCTAGCACTAATGTTTCTGCACATTCTAGTGCTTTCGCTTGTGCATCAGTCCAGCAGCCAGTATCAGTCAAAAAACCTATACTGCTACCGGCTGATATAACATAACCTAACGGTTCAACTGCATCGTGCGAGAGGCTGAACGCTCTGGCAGAAAAGCCATTAAACTCTACAATCTCATCAGCTCTAATGCGTCTCACTCGCTCCTTTATGCCACTTACCTTGCCGGTGAGTATCTCTAACGTGCGGTTAGCTGCGTATATTAAACAATCATAATCACGTGCAAATAGCTCTAGTCCACTTATATGGTCAAAATGTTCGTGTGTTATGAATAATGTTTTTTTTAGCTGTGCTTCATTGGGGATAGCCGATAAAAAAGCCTGTATCTTTCTAATTCCTACGCCCATATCAACAAATATTAAATTATTATCCACCTGTAAGCAGTAGCAGTTCCCCTTAGAGCCGCTTGCCAAGACATGCAACTTCAGAATACTATTCACGCCAGCCCTACCCTCTTCAACTGTGGCAGTGAGCTATGCAGATGAATGCAATACACAGCTATGAGCGCAAGTAACTTGTAGATTAGCAAGTCGCCACTCACAACAATATATAGCCACAATAAGAACACTACAAACTTTGTGAGTATTTGAACAAATGAAAGACGCCGTTCATCAAGCATTAAGCTGATAGCAATTAGCACGACCACTGACGAATACAAGAATAGGTCAAACCTTGTTCCGAGTGCCACAGGCAATAGGCAAAACAACGCAACTAGTGGCAATAAAGACAAAAACAGGGGTTTGTATATGCTAGCCCAAAGTGTGCAGATAGTAGCAGATATTGGCGAAGTATCAGTCTCGTAGATATATACGTAATAACGCGCCGACACAACCAAAAATACTAATACAGCAAACTCTTTACCCGTAAGATGACTGCACAGCAAGGAGAGCAACAACACCCAGATAGGTAGCCTACTCACAAACATTGATAGCACATAAGCAGGTTTGTTGAACACTATTTGAGCCGTTTCTTGAAATCATCCAATACGTCTGCGTATCTTGCCCGTTCATCATCGCTGAAAGACGTATTGGTAAGCATATTGGATAGTCCTGTTGCTATTATGCTGATGTTTTTTGTATCTTTTGCAGCAATAGCATCTTCAAAAACACGTTTATGGTCTCTAATTGCCGTATCGCTATCGCCCGCAATAGCTTCGTAATACGCTACAAGGTATTGCAGAGTGCGGGCGACAACATCAGAGCCTGACTCCTTGTAATTGCCAGCGTTTGTGCGATAGACTTCTTTCGCCCTAGTTGCCTGTAATTTGCTACACGGAGGCATTGCCGTGAGACTAGCTACGACAGACGGCACTTCAACGGTATCAGAATTTAACACGTAGAACCTTAATGCATCTTCGTAGTAATGGCGAGCTAAATCTTCTTTGCCTTGAGCCTGATAAATGTGCGCAAAGGCTAGATGTATCTTAGCTATGTCAAGCGTCTTCTGCCCCTCAACTGCCAGATTTAATGCACTGGTCAACGTCCGCAAAGCCTCTGAATGTTTATTCATTCCATATTGAACCTTGCCGACAGTCGTGAGTACCGCTATCTCAACTTCTTTGTATCCATATTCTTTTGATACAAGGGTAGCTCGCTCACAAATTGAGAGCGCATTCTTGTAGTTGCCGTTCTCTCTGTAGGACTCAGCTATAAAGTAGAACAATATAGCAGCGTCAAAACTGGTGGAATCCACTCCATCAAGGGCTTCGTTATAATACTTGATAGCATCTTTATATTTGCCACGCTTGCGTTCAAGCTCCCCCATAAAGGTGTATATCGGTGGCAATTGTTTATCAAACTTCAACGATTTAGCTAGGGACAGCGCACCAGCCACATATTTAACCGCTTTCTCAATATCGCCTTGCTCATTGGCACAGTAGCCTGCGTAATACGTGAATTTATATCGCAATTCCTTGCCAGCTTTGTCTCCCTTAAAGAGCGATTGCTCCGCTAACAGTTTCTCAAATAATGGCAGAGCATCTTCATAATTGCCAGATTCATAGTAGTCCATTGCAACACCCACGGTGTCGCGTAGCGACTCGGCTACCGCAATGTTAGAATATGCTAATAATAGCACCATAACAGCTAGTAATTTTTTCATTCAGCTGTCGCACTGCTGTCTGTTATCAGCTCTATGCGGTTACCTGTAGCATAGTTGTATAAAAATTTGCTCTGCTCATCCGTTATGTTATTTCTGATATAAAATTTTAATATCTTTAGGTTCTCGGATGTCTGATTATCGGTATAGTCTGCACATATAACGATATTGTGTATCCCGTAATCAACCTGAATAAAGGCACTAACGTCATAGTTGTCACAAATAGTGTCGTTCTCAACCAGAATCCCACCACGAGTAAGCATATCTGCCTTAATCTCGCTACGCTTACCTAGCACTAAACTAGGCAGTGCATTCAAAAAGGCGACTGTCCTAATACGTTTCAACTCCTCACGCGCAAAGCTAGAGCCGTTGACCTCTGCGCTACTCATCTTGGCAATGCCCTGCTCTTCGTTACGGGCAACACCTAATCCGTAATATTCCTGAAGGCCGATATAATGAAGCCCGTCAAAATCTCGTTGCTCATAAGCTCTGGAAAATGCATCATAAGAAAGTTTATAGTCTTGTTTAACTCCGCGCCCATATAGATACGCATAGCCAACCCATACCAGTGACTTAGCACTCTTTTTATCGGCACCTAGTTTAGCATACCTAAACCCATCGCTGTATAGTGATTTGTTGTCTGACAGGAGATAAATTTCGGCTGTCTGCCGCATAGCGGGAATTAAACCTTTATCAGCAGCAAGCCTAAAACTAGTTGTAGCACCAGAGCGGTTTCCCGCTTCTAGCTGCATCTGTGCAAGTTTATAGCGCGCATACGGCTCCGTTACAGCATTAGCAGCTAGTAGCTTCATAGCGGGGGTGCTATCCCCTACAGAAAGCATATTATCAACAGTATTCACCCATGCTGGTCTATACTGCTCACTATTAGGACCCCGCTTGCCGGGGGTGTCCTTTGCACGGGCAATATAGTCGCTCATATTCCTGAAACCGCGCGCACGAACGTAATCTAAAAAAGAGGTACCGTAGCTGGTTGATACATTTGCATTAGCACCGGAGGATAACAATACCCGCACAGTTGAAATGTGGTCATTTGCTACAGCCGAAAACAGCGGCGTATAGCCATATTTGTTGGCAAGATTAACGTCAGCACCTAAATCAAGGAATAGCTTTAATATAATATCGTTGCCATCCTCTGCAGCCAATAACAATGGGGTATTGCCGTCCTCATCTTGAATGTTTACGTAGCCACCAGATACTAGCCAGCTAGCGACAGAATCTGCATCGCCAAGTGCCACCTGCTTGAAAATAGTTGTATTCGCGCCAGCCACAGACGCATCGTCAGCCGCGGGTGCGTCAGCCGCATAAATAAACAACAGACAAACAGCAATCAGAAAGAGATGATATAGCCTACGCATAAAATATCGGCTAGTGTAGCATAAAACAACTTATTTTGCAAGCCTGTTAAATATTTCACCGCACAAGTATCGCATCCATTGGAATAACCAGAAGAATGTATAACCTAATATTTATTCTACGGCGTAAGCGTTACTTCAAATGCGCGTCTGTCGCGTGACACTGTCAGCACTAGTCGCTCGTATGCAGAGTTGGCAAGTAGCGTGTCCAGCTGTGATAGGCTATTCACCGCTTTTCCATTCATAGCGACCAGCATATCCCCCTGTCTTATATGGTTAGGATATCCGCTGGAGCGCACTATGATGGAACCCTCCGTTTCGCCTACATCTATCTTATAGTTGTATTTCAACATATCTATGCCAAAGTTTTTAGGATGCTCAGACAGCTTTATAAAGCCACCTATCTCCCTACCCTGCTTGCTGTATGACACTTTTATAGATTGACCAGGGGGAAATGTTCTTAAAATATAGTTCACCGACTGCGCACCCGACACAGGTATATCGTCTAGCCGCGTGAGATAGTCTCCCTGTTTAATCCCCAGCCTGTCAGCATCGCTGCCACCCGCCACGGCTGATATAAACAAACCTTGCCCTTTTTGGCTAGCTCCGCCACCCGTAAGCGAAAAACCTAAATAGCCACGTCTCACATACTGGTGCTGCAATATCTCTGGCACTACGCGCTTTATAGTATCTATCGGTATGGCAAAGCCTATCCCCTGTGCTTCTTTATACATTGCGCTATTTATGCCTATTATCTCACCGTCTAGGTTAATAAGCGGTCCGCCAGAATTACCGGGGTTTATCAACGCATCTGTCTGTATGAATATAGAAAACTCGTTGCTGAGCCTCAATATTCGCTTGGTATTGGATACAACCCCAGTAGTGACAGAGCTAGATAGCCCATAGGGATTGCCTATAGCTATAACGGTTTCGCCCGTCTGTATATCAGCAGAGTTTCCCAACACAGGCAGGGCAAAGCGGTAGTTTAGATTGTCAACTTTTATAACGGCTATATCAAGCAGGCTATCGCCACCTATCACCCTAGCTTTATAAGTTTTCTCATCGGGTGTGACGACATAGATGCTAGTGGATGATTTTACTACGTGAAAATTAGTAATTATTACTCCGTCATTGCGGATAATTACACCTGTGCCAAGGTTCAGACTCTTCTTGCCCTCAGTGTTAAAGAAATCATCTAAAAATGGGTCGCGAAATATCCCCTCACGCTGCGCTTCGGCGCGGATATTGACAACAGCTCCACTCGCCTTGCGGACAGCTGTCACCACAGGGGTGACACGCTCCGATGCGCATGCCGCCACAGCAAACACTGCCAAAAATAATGCTAAAAATAAAGACGATAGCCTAGCTGTCATAAACCCTATTTATACACTATCGCTTGTGCCACATTGTCAGCAGTAGCTTTATCACAAAGGGTTTCTACTAACTTTAACGCAAACTCCACCGCCGTCCCAGCTCCACGACTAGTGATAACTTTATCGCTCACCACCACGCTATCGGTGCGGTATCTCGCTTGGTTAAAGCTAGACTGAACACTTGGATGAGAGGTCAAAATATTCTTATCAAACACCCCTTGCTTGTTCAGCACAGTGGGTGCTGCACAGATAGCAGCAAGATAACGTTTAGATTGTTCTTGTTCATACACCAGTTGCGCTACTAATGGGCTTTTAGATAGATTTTCTGTGCCAAGCCCGCCACCCGGCAATACTACCATATCGTAGATATTATTCATAACATCAGCTAGCAACACATCAGCCTTAACTGATACATTATGAGAGCCTAGCACATCAGCCTTATCTATAGATGCAGTCGTCACGTCAAGCCCTGCACGGCGCAACAAATCAATAGGAGCGAGTGCCTCAATCTCTTCAAAGCCGTCAGCAAGAACAACTAAAACTTTTGGAGCAATAATATTAGTCATATACAGTAATCCCCCCGTAAAACTGCCATTACCTGCAAAATAGTATATATAACTTTACCTCTCAGTCAAGAGAAAAAGCAGGGAACTATACTTGACTAGATGTATCGCAGGTAAATTTAACGCTACAAATGGCGTTTGTGCACATTAAGGCGAGGAACTTGGGAAAGGATAGACAATTTTTTGCTTTTATGTTACCCTGTACTGTATGTCGGAATTTGTTTTTGTAAATCCGTCCCCTAATTTAGAGCTTATCGCTTGTGAGCTAGAGGCTTATGGCAGGGAAGTGTCTCGCGTATGGACGCTTGAAATGCTCCGTGCTAGACCAGCCAATGTATGGGCGTTTGTCGGGCAGAAATACAGCCGCTTGAACGGACATCTTGCGAAAGATAAACTAGACGGCAACGTGACTAACCTGAAAAAGCCATTTTTTGCATCTTTCAAGTATCGCTACGTCAGGCAGAAACTTATTAACATTAACCCCGAAGTTGCGAACGGCTCATTCCAAGACTATATATTACTAACAGGAGAAATTTGGAACGATACTAAATCTAACCCTCCTGCGTTCAGCAAGCAGACCATAGATGGCGTGATTGCGCAATATCCGGATTCTATAATAATCACATCGCAACTACCCGCATATTCGGGCAAGCGAGTAGTATCTATGTGGGAGAGCGACTATGACGTGCTGGATGCATTAGGAGATGATTATTATATGTTCTTTGAGGGTAATACCCGTCATGAACTACTGTGTTTGGAGGGCAAGTTGCGCTGTGTCAGCGATTCCGCCTCGCTAGATTGGCTTGCTAGACTAAATCCTACTATGAAACGATTTAAGTTTGAGAATATCTCTAGCTATTCATTCATACAGAACACTAATGCATGGCTTGATAAATATTCTTCTAGCATTTTTATAGTCAACGATTACAGTTGGCTGAATTTTGCTGTGCGGATGCCTGACTCATGGGCTAGGGACGTATCAAGTTTCTTCTTCAACTATAAACAATCCAAAGACAAGAAAGGTTAAGATATGAATATTGTTATAGCATCAGACCACGCCGCTGTCGCCCTAAAAATTGAGCTTTTCAACCACATTCAGGGGAGCGGACACACCATTACCGACTATGGTGTAGATGAGGGACAAAAAGGGGACTATCCGCTTATAGCGGCAAAGCTAGCGAAGGCGGTAGGTGCTGATTTTGAGCGCGGTATATTACTATGTGGCACGGGCATTGGTATGTCTATATCCGCAAATAGATTTCCGCATATACGTGCAGCACTTTGCCACGATGATTACACCGCTAGAATGTCTAGGCAACACAACGACTCAAACGTTTTGGTAATGGGTGGACGCACAACAGGAGTAGAGGTAGCGAAGTCTATTGTTGATGTGTGGCTGGACACACCGTTTGAGGGGGGTAGGCACGCCACCCGATTAGCATTGATAGAACAATTATTTATTTAGAGGTATAAAATGGAGCTATATGGGAATGTAAAGACATTTGACGCCGATGTGTATAACGCCATGGTGGCAGAAAAAAATCGTCAAAGCAACCACCTAGAGCTGATAGCTAGCGAGAACTTCGTTTCTAAAGCGGTACTTGAAGCGGCGGGGTCTGTCCTCACTAACAAATATGCTGAGGGCTACCCCAGCAAGCGCTACTACGGTGGCTGTGAATGTGTTGACATAGTAGAACAACTTGCCATAGACAGGGCTAAACAATTATTTGGTGCGGAGTTTGCCAACGTGCAACCGCATTCAGGCTCGCAGATGAACCTGATAGCCTTTGCGGCACTCTTAAAACCGGGCGATACTATACTGGGTATGAACTTATCGCACGGTGGTCACTTAACGCACGGCAGCCCAGTCAACTTCTCGGGCAGAACGTATAACGTTGTCCCTTATGGTGTATCAAGTGAAACTGAACAGATTGATTATAGCGAGGTAGAACGGCTTGCTAAAGAGCATAAACCTAAGCTGATATTGGCTGGCGCCAGTGCATATCCGCGCACAATAGACTTTAAGCGGTTCCGTGAAATAGCCGATATGGTTGGCGCATATTTTATGGTTGATATGGCACATATTGCAGGATTAGTGGCGGGTGGTGCTCATCCAAACCCTGTGCCTTATGCAGACGTCGTGACTACCACCACGCATAAGTCATTGAGGGGTCCGCGTGGCGGAATAATCCTTGCTAAAGAACAGCACGGCAAGGCGATTAACTCGCAAACTTTCCCCGGTTTTCAGGGCGGTCCGCTCATGCACATCATAGCTGCAAAAGCTATAGCATTCAAAGAGGCTATGCAGCCAGAGTTTAAGGCATACGCTACACAGATTGTCAAGAATGCCAAGTCGTTAGCCAATGCCTTGCAAAAGCGCGGGTTCCGCATAGTTTCAGGTGGCACTGACAATCACTTGTTGTTAGTAGATGTCTATTGCAAGGGGATTACTGGCAAAGATGCACAGAATACCCTAGACAGGGCGCACATTACCACTAATAAAAACACTATACCCAACGAAACGCTCAGCCCGATGATAACTAGTGGGCTGAGGCTAGGCACGCCAGCAGTTACGACACGAGGGCTTAAAGAAACTGATTTGACACTGGTTGGAGATATGATTGCTGATGTCCTTGAAAATATAACTGACGAGGCACAAATTAACGCTGTGAAGACTCGTGTTATTAAGTTAACGGATATATACCCATTATACAAAGATTTGGTATGAGGATTTAGTTATGATGAAACGCCCTAGCTGGGACAGATACTTTATGGATTTAGTCGGGATAGTCGCCACCCGCTCAACCTGCTTGCGTAGACAGGTAGGCGCAGTGCTTGTGCGCGACCAGAGGATGCTAGCCACTGGCTATAATGGCACTCCGAAGGGCATTACTCACTGCGAAAAGACAGGTTGTCTGAGGCAACAACAGAACGTCCCCTCTGGGGAGCGGCACGAGCTATGCCGCGGGCTACATGCTGAGCAGAACGCAATAATACAGGCGGCGTTATATGGCATTAACGTGGCGGGTGCTACGCTGTATTGCAATACCAAGCCGTGCAGTATCTGCACCAAAATGCTAATAAATGCGGATATTAGGCGCATAGTCTATGCAAACGAATACCCTGACAAGCTGGCTGACGATATGCTACGAGAGACCAACATTAGAATCGTCCACTTTAAGGACGAGGAGTAGCTACTATCTTATGTATGATTCTGTTGTTCAAGTAATATTTATTGCATCAGCGATGATTGCTATAACTAACCCGTTCGGCAACCTGCCAATGTTTATTGATATGGCAAGCGACCTCACAGATGGCGCGCGCAGACACCTATTCCGCCTAATAGTATATGTGGGTTTTGCCATAGTTCTGGTGTTTGCCCTAGTGGGCGTTCCAATAATGAAACACTTCTTTAGGCTAGGGGTTGAGGAGCTGCAGGTAGCGGGCGGGATATTGCTGTTAGTGCTGGGAATAAAAAATTTGCTCTTCCCGCCGGGGGATGCTGACTCCGCTAACAAGCCGCAACGCGGGGAGGAGGCTGTTCACGAGCGCATTGTTCCTATGGCATTCCCGATATTAGTAGGTCCTGGCACGTTGTCAACGGTTATTATACTGGTTGATTTGCATGGGTTTGCGAAATCATTTATCGGTTTCTTTGTGGCGTTTGTAATAATATTTATAGTATTTTTTTTGGCTCGTTATATAGAAAGGCTACTCGGCAAGCTAGTTTTGTTTATACTATCACGCATAATGCAGGTGTTTATCTCCGCTATCGGTGTCTCAATGATAGAGACAGGCATTAGGACGATAATATCTAGGTAGGTGAAATCATAACTCGCTCTAAATTACTCATTTGCGTTACATTTGCGTTTTTTGCGCTTTGCGCCATAGCAAGGGCTGTATTTTACGGCATATATCGGGCTAGCTTTCCTGATATCAGCGTCCCGCAGTTGCTGCACACTTTTATTGTAGGCTTGCGGTTTGATGCTTATGTTATCGCACCTGTCTTTGGCGTTGCTGCACTGCTCTTTATGCTACCGATAAAAAGCAAACATTGGAAAGAGCTGTTAGGCGCAGTTATGTATTTAGACTTTGTGCTGCTTGCTTTAGTTTTATCGGTGGATATTATTTATTACGAACACTCGTCCCGACACCTTGCCGATGAGCTATTCTTATTGTCTAACGATATGAACCTAGTCGCTGGGTTTATAAAGGAATATGCCATCCTTATACTTATATTTACCGCAACAGCTACAGCAGTAGGTGTTGTGTTCTTTAAGACACTAAAACACCTGAACGACATTGAATTCAGCAACCATCTGTATATATGCAAGTAGTTCGTAGGCGACCTTCAACTCTTCAGTGGCGTCTGC
>NZ_BAAIHG010000009.1:0-34690 GCF_054655775.1 Candidatus Termitispirillum reticulitermitis
CCCCCCCCCCCCCCCCCCCCCCTCAACGTTTATTTATGTGTAACTAGACTTGTAATTATTACCATTGCAACCATTATTTGCGTTCGTGGCTCATTCACCAACAAACCGCTTGCGCCTATAGACGCTTTCGCTTATGGGGATGAGCGCGGCAAGTTGATTATGAATGGTGCGTTCACAGCCTATTATCACTACAAAAACGATACTGATAAAATGCCCAAATATATGAGTTATGCCGATGCTGCTACTATTTTAGGATTAGACACAGAGGCTAAGTATCCGCTTGTGCGCAGTTTCGCTGGCAGCACCAGCAAGCACAACGTAGTGGTGCTCATTATGGAGAGCTGGGGAAGTGCATACGTTGGCAGGGAAAGGGCTATCGGAGGTTCGTTCACTCCAGAGTTTGATAAGTTAGCAAAAGAGGGTGCATTCTTCACCAACTGCTATGCTGTTGAGCAGCGTAGCGTTGATGGTATTCAGAGCATAATAGGCGGAATTCCACCTGTGGGCAACGCATTTTCAATAGGCGAATACCATGAGCCGAAATTTCACAACGGGCTTGGCACTATCGCTAGTCGCAATGGGTTTGACACTATATTTGTGCAGACCTCTAAACGCCGCTCTTATCGGCTAGACTCCATCACAAAGTTTTTCGGTTTCAAGAGGTATTTTGGTATGGAGGATATACCGCTGTTGCTAAAATATCCCGTTCCAAAGGCATCTGATACAGGTTGGGATTATGACGGGTTAATGTTCTTAAAAGGACAGCTTGATAATACAAGCGAGCCATTTTTAGCAACGTTATTCTCTGGCACTACGCATATGCCATATCCGCCATTGCCCGCGCCATTTAACACTTACAATGACAAACCGCAGTTTGGCGACGTACTACGCTATTCCGACTATAGCTTAGGAGAGTTTATTAAAGCGGCTAAACAAGAGGAGTGGTTCAAAAACACTATATTTATCATCACAGCAGACCACGCTATGGTAATGGACGACAGCAGAGTGTTAGATTACCCCGAAAACTATCACATACCGCTTTTAGTCTATGCGCCAGCCTTTGTGAAACCTGCACGCTATGATTATATGGTCAGTCAGCTAGATATACTGCCGACCATAATAGAGTTAGCTGGCTTAAAGGGCGATATAGCTGTTATTGGCAAAAGCGTCTTTGATGAAAATGCTCAGCATTACGCCTTTACAGGCAATAAGTCCAGCTCAGGGCTACTATACGGCGATTACTTTGTTGAAATGAGCGAAAATATAATCTTTAACTCTCCATACGTGGGTTCAAAACTACTCTATAAGCCACTTATCCCGTCTCTAGCCGTCTATAATAGTGCAGACGCCACTGAAGAGTTGAAGGTCGCCTACGAACTACTTGCATATATACAGATGGTTGCTGAATTGCTAGAAAATGACAGGTGGGACTACTAGCAATAAACACAGCAGTATTTCCACTGTTCTATAATGCGGTGCGGTTCTGTGCTCTATTAGCAGTGTCAAAAGATTAAAATTTCTTTTCTCGCCTTTTTATGTTATAATGCCTCAGAACTTTATAGAATGGGGGTAGTTTTATGTCTAATGCCTTAAAAGTTGTAGCCATAAACGGCAGTCCTCGTAGTAACGGCAACACTGCTAGGGCATTGCGTGTGATGACTGATGAGCTAGAGGTGGCTGGGATTGCCACTGAAACTGTTCATATCGGTAATAAGAGCATCGCTGGTTGCCTTGCTTGTGGAGCATGCGCCAATACCTCCGACAATTTATGCGTTCAGAAAGATATTGTTAATGAAGTTGCTCTTAAAGTGCGTGCGGCAGATGGTTTTATACTAGGTTCGCCTACCTATTATGCGGGTATAGCAGGCACGATGAAAGCGTTTTTAGATAGGATGTTTTATTCAAGCTCGCGATATTTTAGGTATAAGGTTGCCACAATGGTATCAGTTGTGCGTCGCACAGGAGGGCTGGATGTGCAGCATCAGCTGGACAACTATCTAGGCTTGGCAGGTACGATTACGCCGCCGTCTCAATATTGGCGTGTTGTCTATGGCAGAGAGCAAGGCGAAGCACTGCAAGATGCAGAAGGAATTCAAACTATGCGCGCAAACGCACGGGATATGGCATGGCTCTTAAAGACGCTAGACGCAAGCAAGGCTATTCCCAAACCTGAAACGGAAAAACGCGTGTGGACACATTTTATAAGATAAATTTATGAGCTTGCTTACGCTTCTGATAGTTCTCTTATGTTTAGCAACGGTAGCGGTGCTTATTGTGGTTGCTATCAGGTATCGCAAGGCACTTGAGACGCTTGAGTCTTATAATAAGACTTTCAGCTATAAAGCTTTCCAGATAACACTTCGTAGCGGTATGCTACGGGAGCTTGAAAAGGTGTGCTCCTTTATAGCGGCATTTAACGCTGTGCTGACCGCTAGAAAACGCAAAACATTAGATGTGAATCTATCGCTACGTTTCGTTACCAATGCGGGGAAAGCTGGAATATCATTTGCCTACTTGCAATATCTGCTTGACGATATAAAGGCACTCGGTAATCCGCTTGCCGGTGAAGTTGTATCGTTGTTAGACCTATACAACAACAATTTTAAGATGTTTGCGAAATTACTGCACACCTATAAGAGTGTGGAGGCGGTTTTTGTGCACATTGGTATTGAAAAGCCTGACATGCTGGATAAGGTATCAGCAGACCTTGATAAAATGCAAAATAAGATTGACACTATAATCTTAATGTTAAACAATATATAGAACGCACAAATTCATAGGAGACTTGTAATGCCCAAGAATCTAAAACTGCCCTTTACAAAAGAATCTATTCAGCGATTGGTCAGCCAACACCCCACTCCATTCTACATATATGATGAAGCTGGGATTCGCGCCAATGCACGAGCACTATACAAAGCTTTCAGCTGGGCAAAGGGGTTTAAGAACTACTTTGCTGTGAAAGCCCTGCCAAATCCTAATATTATGAAGATACTTCACGAAGAGGGGATGGGGATGGACTGTAGTTCCCTCGCAGAGTTAATGCTCTGTGAACGTGTGAACATTAAAGCTGAGGACGTGATGTTCACCAGCAACCAGACGCCACTCGGTGAGTACGTGAAAGCTAAAACACTTGGTGCTGTGCTGAACCTTGACGACATCACGCATATAGACTTTGTAGAGAAAAATATCGGACTGCCAGAGCTGGTATCGTTCCGCTACAACCCAGGACCATTGAAGGGTGGCAATAGTATAATAGGCAAACCTGAAGAGGCTAAGTATGGATTGACAGAGGCTCAAATACTTGAAGCATTTAAGCTCGTGAAATCAAAAGGTGTGAAACGTTTCGGCATTCACACTATGGTGGCTAGCAACGAGTTGAACCCTGACTATTTTGTAGAAACAGCAGATATTTTATTCAAACTATCTGCACGTGTGTGTAAAGAGACGGGTATTACCCTTGATTTTATCAACCTTGGCGGAGGGGTAGGCATCCCTTACAAACTGGAACAGGAACGTGTTGACTACAACTATCTGAGCGAACATATAAAGGGATGTTACGATAGCGCATTGACCGCTAATGGCTATGCGCCTAAACTATTTTTTGAGTGCGGGCGCTGTATTACGGGACCTTACGGCTGGCTCATCACAACAGCTATACATGAAAAGCATATCTATAAGGAATACATTGGCGCAGATGCTTGTGCTGCGAACCTTATGCGTCCAGCGATGTATGGCGCATATCACCATATAGTAGTGCTCGGCAAAGAGAACGCACCCGCCAATAATACGTATGATGTAGTAGGTGGCTTGTGTGAGAATAGCGACAAATTTGCAATTGACAGAAAACTGCCGAAGATAGAATTGGGTGATTTACTCGCAATATATGACACAGGTGCGCATGGGCATGCTATGGGCTACAACTATAACGGCAAAACGCGCTCAGCAGAACTCTTGCTACGTCCAGACGGCAGTGCTGTCCAAATAAGGCGGGCTGAAACACAGGACGACCTGTTTGCAACTATCAAGTTTAATGCTATATAAGTTGTTGCTGGTATTCACACTATTAGCTGTGCTTATGGGCACAACTGATGCTGGTGGCACTGGCGAAGACAATGCTGCTACTAATATAAACAACGAGCTAAAATCATTTTTAACTATCCCCTATCGCACCGATGGCGCACTAGATGAACACGGCAACTGGACGCTCTTTGCTGATACGTCTAGTCGGTTTAATACGCCCGGTCTTAACTGTAGCGGGTTGGTTCTTGCAGCTAGCCGTCTTATACTAAATAAAAACATCAGCATATCTGATGCCAAGCGCGACAGGCTGAATGATAGCGGACAAGATGCCCCTAATGGGGAAGACTGGGATTTCGGCTGGGACTTCATTATGAATATATCAGACGGGCATAAGCGCAGATTCCTGTTGCCGAATAATCAAACAGGCGACCCAGATAATGCCACCGCCGCTACTTATCGTGGCTACGATTTAGCTAACGTGCGGACGCGCAAGGAGCTGGTGTCGCGCTTTAAGCGCGGACATTTATACCTATTAAGTTTTAACAGCGAGAGTCGCAGGGCGGGTTATAATTTAATACACTACCACGTAGGACTTGTTTATGTATCGCCTATGAACGAGGCGTGGCTATACCAGACAACGCACCAGAGCAAGGTTGCCAATAGGCGCGACTTAAACAGTGCTAAAGGCTGGGAATCATTTCATAATTCGTTCATCATAAATGGTGGCGAAAAACGTCTGCTAGTGTTAGAGGTTGACTTATAGTGGCAAAGAAACTAGTCATTACGCACGTAAACGCTGATTTTGATGCCATCGCAAGTGCGTGGGCAGCAAGCAGGCTATATAACTGCGATTCAGTTTGGGTATGCACAGAGCTGGGGGCAACTATCCCTGCAAAAATTATGAGTGTGTTAAACGTGAAAAGGGTAAATGAAAGCGAGATTGAAGAGTTAGATTCTTTAGACCTGCTAGTCATAACCGACTGCAACAATTCCGCTAGATTAGGCGCACTAGCGGAACTTACCTCAAAGAGCAAACGAATCATATTGTTTGACCATCATCTGCCCAGTATAAAAAATATTAAAGCTAGTGAGGAATCTATCAGCACAGATGGCTCAAATACCGCACAGCTAGTTGCCAGACTGCTGGCAGAAAACGTAACCATAACACCACAGGAAGCGACACTTTATTTATTGGGTATATATGAAGACACTGGTTTGATGACGTTCCCCAACACTACTAAAAACGATGCGCTCGCCGTTGCCAGCCTCATAGAATGTGGTGGGGATGTATTTGCCACATCAGACTGTATCAAGCAAGAGCTTACGCGGGAGCAACTGATTGTATTAAATGAGCTACTTATGAATATGGAAGCTGTTAACATTGATGGCGTAAATATATCATATTCTCTAATCAATACTGATGTGTTCATAGATGACATTTCAATACTGGCACAGCAAATGATGCGGATGGAGAACCTAGACACGTTGTTTTTGCTGATAGGGCACGGCAAGCGCATATCTCTCATCGCACGTAGCACTAATTCCCGTGTGAATGCGGGCGTTATAGCTGCTAAATTCGGTGGTGGCGGGCATGCGGCGGCGGCATCGGCTAACATCAAAGGGATGTTGGAATATGAGGCGTTGGAGAAGCTAAAAATCGCCATCCGTGAGGAGATTAAGCCGATATTCATCGTTTCAGAGATAATGAGTTCACCAGCTCTTGCGTTGAAAGCTGATATGAGCATTTTTGATGCTATGGAGTATATGAAATGGCACAACCTAAACTGTGCCCCTGTGCTAGAGGGTAGCAATGTAGTTGGCATTGTTGATAGACGCGACCTGTCGCAGGCACTGAAACACAAGCTGAACGATAAAAAAATATCATTTATTATGATGACTGATATAGAAACGCTCTCCTCCAATACGCCGTTCAAGGCAGCTGAAAACGCCCTAATAAACGGCAGCCAGCGTTCATTGCCCGTGATAGACGGTGGCATTTTAGTTGGCGTGGTAACGCGTAGCGACCTATTGAGGCTGATGCGTGATGAAGAACTTGAGCGTTCTAGCTTTGAAATGGGAGCTAAAGCGCGTATGGGGCTGGCTAAAACGCGTAGTATAAAGGATATTATCATTAGAGAACTGCCTGATAGATATGTAGGCTACCTCATGGAGATAGGGGAGTTGGCTAGCAGTATGAACTACAATGTTTATCTAGTAGGCGGGGTAGTGCGCGACATACTGCTGGGTTATAAGAACCTTGATATGGATATTGTAGTGGAGGGGGATGCTCGCATATTTGCAGCAGAATACGTGCGTATAAAGAACGGCAAGCTCACAACCTATCTGCAATATAAGACTGCCACTGTGACGCTTGGAAACGGCGACAAAATAGATTTTGCTTCTGCTCGCACAGAATTTTATCCCGCACCTGCGAGTGTGCCAATAGTGGAACTGACAAGCCTGCAGCAAGACCTTAAGAGGCGTGACTTTACCATAAACGCAATGGCGGTGCGGATAGATGGGAATTATTTCGGACAATTAGTTGATATGTTCGGAGGACAGCGCGATTTGCTTGACAGAAAGGTGCGAATACTTCATTCGTTGAGTTTTATAGACGACCCTACTAGAATGTTGAGAGCAATTCGTTTTGTATCAAGATATAATTTTGAGCTGGGGGCTAGCACGGAGATGTTCTTAAAACTTGCAGCATCATCCGATGAAAAGATTATCGCCAAAACCAAAAGCGGGAAACTATTCAGTGAGCTGAAACGAATTTTAATGGAAGATAACTATATGACGGGCATTAAGATGCTCATTAAATATAATATTTTAACACCCTTTGTTCAAGGATTAGCTGTAAATGATGCCAAACTAGCACAATTTGCTTACCTTGATACGCTATATAAACGCTATGGCGGTGATGATATATGGCAGCTCCGTTATGCGCTACTCCTGTCAAATTTTACAGCTGAGGAGTTTAGAGCTATTTCAGTTGCTATGCATGCGGAGAGAGTGCTTGTTACCAAGCTATCACAGCTACACAGCAGGGGCAAATATGTTGCCCGTAAGCTGAAACCTAACAGGGTGTTAAAGCCGTCTGAACGATACAATATCGCAAAGCAATTTACCCATGATGAGCTATTGATGGTGTGTGTCTACCTAGGTGATGAACAGGGCGATAAACTAATCAGCTTTATGAAAACATGCATCAGTATAAAACCTGAGCTGACAGGGAATGCTCTGAAAGCACTAGGGGTGCCAGCCGATAAGATTATGGGCACGCTATTGCAGGAGCTATTAAATGCTAGAATTGATGGACAGATAAATAGTAGAGATGAGGAGGTAGCCTATGTTAGAAACAGAATCAGGCAAAATAACTAAAAAGATGAATATACCGGAATCTGGCATAGTCCAAATATTCGGTCAACACGATAAATACATTAAACTTATTACAGCCCAAACAGGCTCATCTATTTCATATCTCGGAGGGGAGCTTACTATTACAGGTGGCGAGGAGGCGGTCAATCAAACTATCGCAGTGCTAAGCTGCATATTAGAGCTGTCCTTTGAAAGAAATATAAGCCAAGATGATATTCAGAGCACACTGCGAATGGTGTTGAACGGCGAAGTTGATGAAATTAAAGAGGTATCAAGTGCACGGATAAAAGTTTCGGGCAGTTTGAAATATGTAAGCCCAAAATCAAAGGCACAGAAACTCTATTTTGAGGCTATTAAAGACAATGATATGATTTTTGCTTCAGGTCCTGCGGGCACAGGCAAGACTTTCATTGCCGTAGCTATGGCTGTGAGCTATTATCTGCAAAAGAAAGTGCAGAAGATAGTCCTGACACGTCCCGCAGTAGAGGCGGGAGAAAAGCTGGGTTTTTTACCGGGGGATTTAGCCGACAAAATCAACCCATATCTGCGCCCGCTATACGATGCGTTGAATGCATGCCTTGAACGGGAGCTAACCGATAAATTGCTTGAGCGTGGCGTGATAGAGGTAGCACCGCTTGCTTTTATGCGCGGGCGCACACTCTCAAACGCCTTTGTAATATTAGACGAGGCGCAGAACACTACGTCGTCTCAGATGAAGATGTTTTTGACAAGATTGGGGTTTAATTCTAAGGCTATTATCACAGGCGACCCTACTCAGACAGACCTGACTGATGGGATAACATCAGGACTGGTAGATGCCATAGTGAGATTAAAATCCGTTGAAGGCATCAGCATAGTGCAGCTGAGCGATAAAGACGTCATCCGTCACCCTCTTGTAGCACGAATTATAAAAGCGTATGAGGGCTAGAACTGCTATATGCTATTTTTTTTGTCTAGTTTGAGTGTCTTTAAGCAGCGAGCTGATTTTTGTGCGCTTCAGTCGTTTGATAAAGCTATCCTGCAAATCATTCCATACATCGTGAATCTTGCAAAAGTCTCTGTTTTGGCATAATGTGTCGTCAGACAGGCAATCTGATAGTGTAATATCACCCTCTATAGATGTAATAACATCGTATATAGATATTTTATCAGATTTTCTGCCTAACTTAAAACCGCCGTTTTTGCCACGCACAGATGATAAAATGCCCGCTTTAGCAAGGGTTTGCATAATTTTACCCAAAAAGCTATCGGGCACGCCACTGATTTTAGCCATATCTGAGCGCATAAATGCAATGTCAGCTGGGTTTTCAGCCATTATTACCAACACGCGCACAGCGTAGTCGCAGGCTTTTGTAATCTTCATATCAGTGGCGCGGTTTTGCTCGCACTAATCGGGGCGGACGGTCAGGACAGGACATTTAGCTCTGCTGACAACCTTCTCTGCTGTGGAACCAAATAGAGCATGTTCTATCCCCGTGCGTCCATTAGTGCCTATCACTATCATATCAGCACTTATTTCATCAGCATATTTCAGCAGCTCTTCATGCGGGCTGCCCTTTAATAGCTTGGTGGTGTATTTAACGCCCTTTAACTGCTCACAGTTTGTTAAAAATTCATCTAACAACCCCTGCGCCCCTACCTGCATCTCGGCTAGAAAGCCATGCATAGTAGCCTGCGGCACATACATAGTGATAAGAGATGACTCGTCAAATACCACATGGACAATCACCAGTTCAGCATTGAACATATTCTGCATATAGATAGCATAGTCCATCGCCTTGCGGGATGCATCTGAAAAATCAGTCGGACATATTATCTTTTTAACCTGCATAAACAACTCCTTACTATTATTGTTATTAAAAATTACCTACATAGCGCACTTCTTCAGCTAATAAAATACCAGACTCAACATAAACCAAGTCTTTTACCTGCTCTATCAGGCTGTAAATATCGCTGGATTTTGCTCCGCCTGTATTTACTATAAAATTTGCATGCTTTAACGACACCTGTGCACCGCCAAGACACGCACCCTTTAATTTTGTGCGCTCTATAAGCTCAGCAGCAGAAACTCCATATTTGCTATTTGGATTCCTAAATACTGAACCGCAGCTAGGCAATCCCAGTGGCTGTTTCGTTGTTCTGTCTTTTAGCAACTTTTGCCTAACCTCGTTAATAGCACTTTTATCCCCTTGATTTAGAACAAGCTCTGCTCCCAGCACCACCTTGCCCGCTAGTCCATCCGCAGTTCGGTAGGCAAATTTCGCTTCGCTTGCATCTATAAGATGTATCTCAAAGCTACCATCTGCCAGTTCCATTACGTTTATGCGTCTAACTACATCTTTTATCTCAGCACCAAATGCTCCCGCATTCATCATCACCGCACCGCCGACACTGCCCGGTATGCCCACAAGCCTTTCAAGTCCGGAATGCCCCCCTTCGCAGGCACGTGAAACCAGCTCATTTAGCATAACCCCAGCCCCGACAGTGAACACTAGTCCATCTTGTTTTATGAAGTGCTCAAAATCAACCATACAGATGACAAGAGCATCAACCCCAGCATCCGAGAACAGCAGGTTAGAGCCAGCTCCGATTATCTCATAGGGGATAGACTTTGAACGCGCAAATTCAAGTGCACTTTTAAGCTCACCTGCATTTTTAGGTTTTGCCAAATACCTTGCTCTGCCGCCTGTCCTATAGGTGCAAAAGCCTGATAGATACACATTTTCAAGTATTTCCATTAGCTTTTGCCCCCTCAAGATTTTCGTCACAACGACACGTTTTGTCAAGCCGTGCTCCTGCAAGCCCCACTGAAATTTTAGCTATAGTTTCTGAGTTCTCACCCATAACACCCTTTATATCATCAAATTTTAGCAACGCAGGACGCACCCCCGCCGCATAGTTAGTTACAGTGCTCACGTTCACGTAGCAGATACCCTTTTCACGCGCCAGCACACATTCTGGAAATAGCGTCATACCAACAATATCAGCCCCAAGTTGTTTATACGCTCGTATCTCGGCAGCAGTCTCTAAACGGGGACCATTAGTGCAAACATAGACCCCTTTATTCTTATAGAGCGTGAAAGAGTTATTCATTATGGCAATTAGTTTTTCCCGCAGGCTCTCACAGAACGGAGTAGTAAAGTCTATATGCCGCACCTCTCCCTCGTCAAAATAGGTGCTAGCACGCGAATTAGTCATATCAATTCCGTTATCAGGCACGACTATATCGCCCGGTTTCAGCCAGTCGGCAATACCGCCTACTGCAGTGAATGCCAGTATATGTCCTACACCTAACTGGGCAAAACCATCAATATTAGCACGATAGTTGACCCTGTGCGGTGCTATGCTGTGGTCAGAGCCATGCCTAGCAAGCATATAGATAGATTCGCCGTTGTATTTGTAGTGCTTATACGTGCCGGAGGGGGCACCATAAGGTGTTTCAAGCTTAATCTCTCCAGCAAGTTCCAGCGAAGACAAGCTGTATAAGCCACTACCGCCTATAATGCCAAGCACAGACCTCTCCAAATAATTTTATTTCGTGAAAGATTCCAACGTCTTGCGCCGTGCCGCATGGCGCAACTTGCGCAACGCCTTTGCCTCTATCTGCCTGATACGCTCACGCGTAACCTCAAACTCACGCCCGACTTCCTCTAACGTGTGGTCTGCATCACATTCTATACCAAAACGCATACGCAGAACAGCAGCCTCCCTAGGGTTTAACGTGTCAAGCACTAAGTTGGTATGCTCTTGTAGTTTGCGGTATATAACCTCGTCCAGCGGGTTACGCGCAGTGCGGTCTTCCACAAAATCTCCCAACGTAGAGTCCTCGTCCTCGCCTACGGGCGTTTCAAGCGACACAGGTTCTTTAGCTATCTTCACAACCTTTTTCATCTTGTCAAGGGGCATCCCCATCTCTTTGGCTAATTCATCTATGCTCGGCTCATGCCCTAGCTCCTGCTGTAATTTCTTGGTAGCTTTCGCCATCTTGTTCTGTGTTTCTATCATGTGAACAGGCACGCGAATGGTGCGTCCATGGTCGGCTATTGCCCTGACGATTGCCTGACGTATCCACCACGTAGCATAAGTTGAAAACTTGAACCCCCGCCAGTGCTGAAACTTTTCAACAGCCTTCACCAAGCCACCGTTGCCTTCCTGTATTAAATCTAGGAAAGCAAGCCCCCTGTTCGTGTATTTCTTAGCGATACTAACAACCAAACGAAGGTTAGCATTAACCAATTTCTCTTTAGCTTTATCGGTAGCGCGCTCGCCATCGCTAAGGCTCTCATATAGCGATTCCAGCTCTTCTTGGTCAACGCCAAGACGCTTATAGGCAGTATCCATCTTATCAGTCATATTATCACAAAGCTTGACATAGCGCGCTATATCAACATCTGCCATACCACGCGCCGTTAAAATCTCGCGCATTTCAGATGCGACACAATACTTAAGTTCCGAACGGCGTTCCTTTGGCGTGATATGCAGCTCATGCATAGTGCGCAAAATCTCGTTCTTGCTATTGTTAATGTTAGCGTAATTGTCCTTTATATGTTTCACAATGGTGCAAATTTTATTGTAACTAAAATTTAGCTCTAAAAGCCCATCAGTCACGTGTTCCCTGTGTTCGTTCACCTTTTTACGGGCAGTTTTCAGCTTAGTTTCGTTAGCTTCGCCTTTAAGCTCCTTAATAAGTTCAAGGTCATCACGCAGTGTATCTAGTAGAAGGTCTATCTTGGTGAAAAACTGCTCTCTTATCAGTGTTTCTTTATCCTGTTTCATCTGTTCCATCAGACTATCGTCAATCTCTAGCTCTTCATCGCCATCGTCCTCACGCTCGTCAATATCTATTACATCCTTTAGGCGCATTCTGTCGTTGTCAACGGCATTTCTAAAATTAGTCAACTTATCAACGGTACAAGGAAACGCTAATATATTACGTATCACCTTGCGTTGCCCGTCTTCTATCTCTTTAGCCACACTTTTTTCTTTATCACGGGTAAGTAGCGGAATATCGCCCATCTCTTTGAGATACATACGCACAGGGTCGTCTGCGATAGATATGGCTTCAGCCTCAATTGCCTCAACAACAATCGTATCGTCAGGCATGACGATAACATCGTCGCTGTCAACATCAACATCAACCACCGGCGTAACGACAATATCTTTATTCTTATCGCCTAACACGTCTATGCCCATCTGTGCCATCTGGATATAAATATTATCCATTAGCTCAGGTGTTGTTACGATAGATGCCGGCAATGCATCGTTAATCTCATCTATGGTAAGGTAACCCTGCTCACGCCCACTGGCGAGCAACTTGGCTACATCTGCTACGTCTTTGCTACTAGGCTTTACAACTGTTGCACGAGACTTTGCAGTCGTTTGCTCTTTATGATTTGCAGTGGAACGGGAACTAGGGCTTTTCTTCTTATTCACCATTTATATACCTCTTGCGTAAGTCCATTACTTTTTTTAGCAATTCCTGAGCCTCGCTAGAGAGTCGGTTCTTTTCGTCCTCGCTTTGCGCTACTGCTATGGCTTTAATATCGGCAAGTCGTAACTTTTCATAATACTTTAGTTGCAAGTTATTCTTCCCGCGTTCTGCACACTCGTGAGGGGAGGCTGGCAGTTCATACGCAAGCAGGGACGCAACATCATCCCCGAAAACGCTATCCCCCACTATCCCACTAATATTATCATCTTGCTGATATAAGTCAAGCACTTTCTTGAAAATATTCCTCAGTCGTTCATCGTCAAAATAAGCCTCTGACACACCATCTAGCACAGTGTATAGTTGCTCGTCCATCAACCTCAACACACTTGCTAAATACTGCTCTTCTGCCAGTTGTCTTAGTGCGTTGTGTTGCCCCGCCGTGCGCAGTTTCTGCCGCACAGGGGAGATATCCTCACTAAATAGAGCTTTTGATACATTGAATACCTGTGATGTCTCGTCTATATAACGCTCACGCCTATATGGATTTCGCACCGCACTTACTGCCTCCTTGATACGCTCCAGTCTGTTGAATCTTTTGTTATCATCAGTTGCCAAGCTATATTCACACCTTATGGTATAGGACAATAGGTCTTGTTTTTCGGCAATTAAGCTGTCAAATTGTGTTCTCCCATTATTTTTAATAAATGTATCGGGGTCGTCCCCCTCTGGCAGAAATATTACATTCGGGTAAATATCAGTCTCTAACGCCACCTTTAGGCTATCGCGCATAGCCTTTTGTCCTGCCTCATCGCCGTCTAATATAATATTATACTCCTGCACATACCGTTTCAGCTGAACGACCTGCTGGGCTGTGAACGCCGTCCCCATTATAGCTACCGTTTCGCCGTAGCCCGCGCTAACCATACGGATAGCATCAAAATAACCCTCTACAATAAAACAACGTTCACTTTTTTTCATAACATCTTTAGCGTTATGCAGGTTGAACAGCTCCCGCCGTTTAGAGAATATAGGCGTTTCGGGGGAATTCTTATACTTGGCTTTATCGTTCGGATTCATACTGCGCCCCGAAAAGGCAATGCATGCCCCCGTTGCGCTGTGTATGGGGAATAGAATCCTGCCTGCAAAGTGGCAATACCAGCCGTTAGCTCCCTTTATAAATATGCCCGATTCGCGTAGCACCTCCTCAGAAAAGTTGTTCTTAAAAGGTGTCATATCAACGTTAGGGGGGATAAAACCCAGCAGGAATTTGTCTATTGTGCTCTTGTCAAAGCCGCGTTCGTATATATAGTCTAATGCAAACTTCCCACGCTCGCCGAATAGCTGTTTCACTGAATAATCTAGCACAGCAGAGTGCAATGTTTTTATATCTTGCACTGGGCGGCTAGGTCTATCGCGCTCATCATATAATAGCTCTATGCCATAGTGCTCGCATAGATAAGCTACGGCATCTGTAAAGCTGAGGTTTAGATACTTCATTATGAATGTAATTCCGCTACCCGCCTCGCCACAACCAAAACATTTATAGGAATGGTGCTCTGGGTTCACAAAAAATGACGGGGTGCGCTCTGCGTGGAACGGACAGCAAGCCTTATACCGCCCGCCCGCCTCTGTGAGCTTTACGTGCGGCTTGATAATATCTAAAATATTAAGTCCGCGAACTTCGTCTATGACAGATGATTTGATACGCGCCATTTCGGTATATAATCTACCACACGTATGGAGCAATTGCCATAACTTATTTACCCACTTCGTTCCACAACCCCGCCACCGATAAGGGTATCATTTACAAAGAACTTTACCAGTTGTCCCGCCTGTAGCGCAAATTGTGCCTTGTCTAGCAGCACTCTTGCAGTGCCGTCAAGCCGACGTTCCATTATACATGGTAGAGGCTTAGCGGGCAACTTGCTTCTTAAAACAACATCTACCTCACCGAGCACAGGTGCGCCCGCATAAAATACACAATCTTTCAACCACAATATACGAAAAAACATCTCTGCTTTATCAGCCAGCATTATATCGCCACTATTTACATCTAATGCCTTTATATAGAGCATTTGAGTAAAATGAGTCTCTAATTCATCAGCTAGATTATGTTGTCCGACTATATATTTAAGCACCCCTGTGTGCTTGCCAACCACAGCATTATTGTATATAAAATTGCCCGCCTTACCATAGCCCGCAATGTTCGCTAAATAGGTGCGGTAGTCGCCTGATTTGAAAGGGCACGAGCAGTGCGAACTAGATAGGTTAGCATCAGTTGTGCTAGTCCGCACTAAGAATAGTTCTCTGTGGAATTCCCCCATCAGGGGCAGGTTGCAGGTAGTGGCGATTTTTTCACAACCCGCGCGTTGAGCCTCATCAAATAGATATTGCACGATGCCCCGCTGAGCGCAGACAAAGCAAGGAGATAGTAGCTCCCCCCGCCTATATGCCGCAATAGCTGCCGATAACACATCTTCGCTGAAAAATTTACTATAATTTTTAATCTCTGCTTCTTTTGTCTCTAGTTCACCATTAACTAGCTTCAGGCTCACGCATGTGATGTTATTTGCACCGTATTCCGCCTCCAGTGAGCGAACAAGTTCAAGGCTGGCGGGGCTGAAGTCCATGTCAACGAGTATTCGCATAATACCCCGCCGCAAGCTGTCCGCAGGCACCAAATATATCAGCACCTAAACTCTTCCTGATGAAAGTCGTATATTTGTGGCTGGTAAGGATACTCTGAAATGCCAGCACGTCCTCTTCTTTAGGAGGTTTCAGATTAGCGTCTCCGCCGCCGTTATAGCGTATCAGATTTATCTTAACGGGTAGCCCCCGCAATAGTGTCATTAAAGAACGGGCGTGTTCAGCGGTGTCATTTAACCCGCCGAGCATAACGTATTCAATAGTTATACGTTTGCGTCTCTGCAAATCAAGTCCTTTCAGTGTTTCCATTAGTTCAGCCAGATTATATTTGTTGTTTATGGGCATTATAGCTCTGCGCGTATCGTCATCGGGCGCATTTATTGACACAGCAAGGTTCACATTACACCCATCATCAAGCATTAGCTTTATTTTAGGGGCAAGTCCCGCACTAGATAACGTTATGCGCCTGTGGGAATAGCCGTAGCCATTGTCATCTAACATAATGTTGATAGCTTTCAGCACGTTGTTGTAGTTATCCAGTGGCTCCCCCATACCCATAAAAACTATATTTGTGAGGTTGCCATTAAACTTCGCTCTCGCCAGCACCTCTAACTGCCGTAGCTGTTCTAATATTTCGGCAGTGTGCAAGTTGCGTTTATAGCCTATACGTGCAGTTGCACAGAATCTACAGCCCATCTTGCAGCCCACTTGCGATGATATACAGGCAGTCAGACTTCCCCGAGCGGGTAAAACCACAGCCTCTATGCGTTCGCCGTCCTCTAGTTCAAATAGAACCTTTGTAGTGCCGTCAATTTTAGATGATACGCTCGCAAGTTCTTTTAATTGCAAGATACGGGCATTATCAGCTAAAAGTTCACGAAAAGTTTTGCTAATATTGCTCATAGAGTTGATGTTTGTGGCTCTCTCGTGATATAGCCAGCGAAACAGCTGTCCCGCCCTATACTTGCTCTCTCCGAGCGAAACAACAAGCATTTCAAGCTCGTTTTTATTACATGAGTTCAACGTCAGCATTTCGGAAATTATGGCACAAAACTTGCCTGTTGACAAGGTATGAAGAGTTTATTAGGCGTATTATTTGCAATGTGTGTGCTCACTGGTTGCGCGACCGGTCAGCTGGTCAACAACTCCAAGAGCGGGCTTGTAAATGCCAAAAGTGGTGTTGTTAATGCCGTGCCTAACGCTGTGGATAGTCTCGGTAAAAACGTTATTGCCCCCGTCTATGCTACGGGTATTCTACAGGTGTTGCTTGCCGCTGAGCTTACGACCAACTTCTCGTCTCTGCTATACGATAAAACTGTGCCTAGCGTTGATTTGTTAGAGGTTCAGCCATTGCGGATGCTTGATAGCGGGGCGAAGTTCTTTGTATTGCCTGCAAAATACGCGAACGCTAATAATGAAATAACTTACGATGAGAGCTATCCGCGCTTGTTCGGTGGATATTTGAAGCTAAGGGGTTATGGCAAGCTGGTCCGCGACCAAGCGGATGCCGACTATATAGTTGTAGTTAATGTTGAAGAGTCAGGCAGTCTGACTTATGGCAAAAACACCTCATCGGTTGCCATATCTATATACGAACCAGATGAAAGCCTTGTGTTTTATGCAAAGTCTGATGTATCAAGCGTTTCAGACAATAACTTTTATTACAGACCGGCTAAGTCTGCCCGTCCTGTGCGGTATTTGACTCTGCACGGAATGGCGCAGTTGTTTGAAGGTGCGATACCAAAAGCGTTTATGTAGGGGGGCAATGGTGCAAAACGGATTATATGTAGCAACTAGCGGACTTTTAATGCAACAGCAACGGCTGGACGTTATAGCCAACAATTTGGCTAATGTGAACACGTCGGGTTTTAAGCGTGATATTGCGCTATTTAGCGACTACAAGACAGTCGGCAAACGTGCCCCGCAAGCGTGGGTGAAGTCAACCACTTACAACCAAGCGATTAACTCTGCTGTAAAACTTGATAACATTGTGAGCGACTTTCAGCAGGGGCATTTTGTCAACACCGATAATAAATATGACTTAGCTCTGCAAAACACAAAAAATTTCTTTACTTTGGAGACGCCTTGGGGGTTGCGATACACGCGCAATGGGGAGTTCACGCTCAATGGGAATGGGGAGATTGTATCGCAAGACGGCTATCCGTTGCTAGATGCTGAAACGATGGCGCCGATAGTAATTCCGCAAGATGCGCTTCAAGTGTCAATACAGGCTAACGGTGCAATTAATGTTGACGGGTTTGACATAGGCACAGTGCTAGTATCGCAATTTGCCCAGCCAGAAAAGTTGCAAAAAGTCGGCTACAACCTGTATGAGGCGGTGGGAATACTGCCTCAGATACCCGTCAACCTAACAATTTCGCAGGGCTATGTTGAGGCTAGCAATGTTGAACCTATACGTGAAATGGTGGCTATGATAGAGGCTCAACGTTCGTTTGATATGTATCAAAGGGCTGTGAGCACTTATGACGATATGAACGAAAGAACTAATAGTATAGTAGGCAGGTAATAATTTATGGTTAGAGCACTTTACACAGCTGCAACGGGAATGCATGCTCAGCAGTTGAATATTGACAATATTGCAAACAATCTTGCAAATGTCAATACTGCAGGATTTAAGCGCGGACGAATTATCTTTGAAGACCTGATGTACCAAGAGCTGAAAGCGGCGGGTTCGCTCACTTCAACTGGTATCGTGCACCCTACGGGCGTGCAGGAAGGGACGGGTGTCCATACTATTGCCATTGAAAAGTTGTTCACACAGGGTAACCCTCAATACACTGAGAACCCTATGGACGTGATGATTGAGGGGGATGGTTTCTTCCAAATAACTCTGCCTGACGGCAATATTGGATACACTAGACAGGGGGCGTTCCGTATAGATGCGGATGGCAATATTACTACACCACAGGGTTATCTGCTGTTTCCTAATATTGCTGTGCCGGAGGGAGCGGAAGGTTTAGGCGTTAGCATTGACGGGGTATTCAGTGTCCGTATGCCGGGCGACCCCAACGAAACTGAGTTAGGACAGGTAGAAATCGCACGTTTTATCAACCCTGGTGGCTTGAAAGCCGTAGGTGAAAATCTGTTTTTAGAAACAGCGGCTAGTGGTGCACCTCAGGTGGGTATCGCATCTGAAGAGGGCTTTGGTAAGCTGAGGCAGAGTTTCTTAGAGATGAGCAATGTTAGCGTTGTTGATGATATGGTTGGTATGATAACAGCTCAACGCGCTTATGAGATGGGGTCTAAGGCTATACAAACGAGCGATGAGATGTTACAGACGGCAAATAGCTTGAAACGTTAATAAAGTAGGGGTGTTGTGAAGTTTTTTCTAACTGTTTTTTGTTGTGCCTTTTTATCTCTGTCCGTCATTGCGGGTAGCACCCATAGTCGTGGCGGAGCGGGTGTTGATGCCGAGCAGATTACTGAAATTACGATATCAAGCGAGTGTGCAACGCTGGCGGATGTGTTAGTGGGGCAGGAGTCAAGCTCTGCTGGCAACACGACTATTCAGTGCGGATTTATGGCGGGGGATAGTCGCATAGTTCAATCATCGTTAGTTCTTTCTGCTATAAAGCGTAGCGGGGTAAGCTTTGATGGAGAGCTAGAGATGAGTTATCGCATTACCCGCGATAGTCGCGAGATAGATACTGCGGAACTGCATACGGCACTATTAGAACGATATGTTGGGCAGTATCCCGCTCACAAGGTTGAAGTCGTAAGCATACGCCTAACGCGCCCATTGTATATAGCCGTTGACGGCGACTATGAGCTAATTATAGACACTGCTAGGGTGGGGCAAACTAGTGGCACGGTGCGAGCGGGCAGGGGCAAAGTCGGTTTTTCATACACGGTAAAGCTATTTACTGAGGGCTATATTACTAGCGAACGTATTAAAGCAGGGGAGAACCTGTCTGGCAAGGTTATCGCTGCCTTAATTGACGTAACAAGCTTAAAATCAGAGTTAGTGATGGACATCCCCAAACTGCGGGCTTCGCGGGCGTTAGCTAAGGGCAAGCCGCTGACTGCTGATGTGACTGCGCCGAGACCTGAGCGGGTAAAGGGTGATGCTATATTGCTGGTGTATAACACTGGCACCATTCAGCTGGAGGTAGCGGGTGTAGCAGAGGGGGAGGCGATACAGGGAAAAACTTTCCCTGTGAAAAACTCTATCTCGGGCAAAACTTTCAATGCCGTATATCAAGGGGATGGGCGGGCAATAGTCAAGTAGATATAAAGTCTTTAATATTCGCTATGAATGTATTATAATACGCATTATGTCAGATAATTTTACTATAGTTGTTATTACGGGTCTATCGGGTGCGGGCAAATCCACTGCGGCGAATGCTATGGAGGATTTAGGCTACTACACTATTGATGGCTTACCCGTGCCGATTATCAACAAATTTCTTGATATATTCAATGAGATAGGGATTAACAAGAACAGGGTTGCTCTTGTTATAGACACCCGTTCTGGGGACGGCAAAGAGGCATTTAGCGTTATCACTCGCCTGCGCAATGACTTCAACGCAAAGGTTATATTTTTGACAGCAAGCGATTCTGTGCTAATCCGCCGCTATCAAGAGAGTCGCCGTAAACATCCTATGGCAAAGGACATTGCCCTGTCAGTGCAGATAGAAAATGAGCTGATGAAAGATATTAAAGGGCTTTCAGATTTAGTGTTAGACACATCCAGTCTGAATGTGCATGAGCTTACAAAAGAGGTGACCTCGTATTTTACTGGGAAAGTTTCTAATATGATAGTGACTATAACATCATTTGGTTTTAAGAACGGCATCCCCATAGACAGCGACATGGTATTTGATGTGCGGTTTATGAAGAACCCTTATTTTGTTGATAGTATGAAACACAAGACAGGGCTAAATAAAGACGTGCAAGATTACGTGCTCGGCGATGACGACTCAAAGCAGTTTGTGGAGAAACTGAAAGAGCTTGCTACGTTTATGGTAGTCCAATATCAGAAAGACAAAACTAGCAGGGCTTTTTTAGCAATATCAGTGGGTTGCACAGGGGGGCGTCACCGTTCTGTGACGGTGGCTGAAGTGTTGAGCGAATACATAAACAGTCTGCCAAACGTTACGAGCAATATAAGACACAGGGATATAGAGAAATAGCGAAATAGCTCTCTATATCCTCAATAATATTATTATATCCCTAGCCTATCCATATCACCAACCAGTGTTTTGACAGCCTCTACGGACTTATCAAACATAGCTTTCTCTTCTTTAGTTAGGTCAAACTCTACAACTTGTTCGGCACCTTGCCTCCCAAGTTTTGCTAAAACGCCTATATAGTAGTCTTTAACGCCGAACTCGCCGTTAAGTTTGGCGCATACTGATAGCACCCTTTTAGAGTCGCGCACGATGGCTTTTATCATGCTCATAGCGCTGGTTGCTGGGGAGTAAAATGCTGAGCCTGTTTTTAGTAGTTTCACCACTTCGCTACCGGCGTCTCTAACGCGTTGGACGATTTTATCCATTACGTCTTTAGCTTTTTCTGCACTCCCATATTTGCGCAATAGCTGTTCCATTACAGGTATGCCTGCTACGTTTGCATAGCGAACCAGTGGCACCATAGTATCGCCATGCCCGCCTAGCACCGGAGCGTTGATGTCCTTTGCGCTTACGCCAAGCTCCCAAGCTATGAATGTGGCAAAGCGTGAAGAATCAAGCACGCCTGCCTGTCCGATAACTCGGTTGGCTGGGAAACCGGTAACGCGTTGCATTAGCGTAACCATTGCATCAAGCGGGTTAGATATTACTATAACAATGCTGTTGGGTGCGTATTGTTTGATATTTTCTGCTACTTCACTAATAATTTTAGCATTAACGGTCAACAAGTCGTCCCTGCTCATCCCATCTTTGCGTGGCATGCCAGATGTTACCACGACAATATCAGCCCCCACAAGGCATATCGGGTCGTTAGTGCCAGATATGCGCACATCAGAGCCGTCCACACGGGACGCCTCTGCTATATCAAGGGCTTTACCTTGAGGCATACCCTCTTTGATATCGTATAATACGACCTCACCAATGCGTTCTATAGCGCAAAGCTGTGCTAACACACCGCCGATTTGTCCGCCACCAATTAAGACTACCTTTGGAACCGATATACTCATAATAAAACCTCCATATACACCGTTGGGCTATTTATACCATAGATGTGGCAAGATATCAATCTAACTTCCTTTCTGCTTAATATGGAACTTATACCCCGCAAGCTCTACATCTAGGAAAGCGAACAACGGGATACCATTTTCTTCACGATACAATAAGTCAACTTTGCCTACCCCTTTGCGTTTCAGGTATGCCAATGCACGGCGGACGTTGTTAGTAGTGAACCCTACATGCCCTTTAGTTCCGATTTCAGAGTGTTTCATTACTTCAAAGCAGTCGCCTACAAATACTGCCTGTTCTATTTCCCTAGTTCTGCCAAGCCCAAACATATTATTCATAGCGTCTGCAAAACTATTAGCCCCTTTCTCATCAGCGGTATTTACGCCTAAATGCAGAAACTCAAAGCCCAGCACACGCATTAGTGCGTTTCTGGCAAGCTTCGTTATCTTTGCGTAGTCTTTATCAAATCCGTCATAGCACTGCTCTATAGTGATGTCGTTAGCGGCGCAGAACGCTCTAAACTCGTCTTTCAAGTCAGGAGTTGACACAAAATCTGCCCCTGCACGGATATACTCCTCAATATTCAGTGTATTTGTTGCCAGAACGCCGACAATCATATCAGGCATGGCTTTTTTAATGTCCGTTACGGCGATTTTAGCAATGTCTGCCGAGTTAGATGTTATTTGAACAACTGGCACATCAGCTGCAAACACCGCTTTAGCTACCGGCACTGCATCAGCCGTTTCACTTATAGTGACCGATACCACAACACCCGAATCGTTTAATCTATCTTGTAATTGTTGAAGCATAGCAAAATACCCTCCATAATAGACATCACTTTATATTACTATGCTGAAGAAGTAAAGTTTTCCCTTAAACTTTCCCTAACAATCTGCCGATAATAAATTTTGTATTGCATGGAGGCAAAAGCTAAAACTATAGCTGTATAGCTGTAATAGGGGAGAGCCATGCAGATTTATACTAATTCGTTGTCATTTACTGCCAACAGACATCTTAATGTCGCCAATCGTGCGCTGGAGAAGAGCGTAGAGGGGTTGTCTAGCGGTTTGCGTATCAATCGTTCTAGTGATGATGTAGCTGGGATGGCGGTGTTTGAGAAATTACAGATACAGTTAAAGGGTATGGCTAAGGCGGCGATTAGTGCGCAGAATGGCATTAGTTTTCTGCAGGTAGCGGACAGCAGTATGGGTGTGATAGGCGATATGCTGCAACGGATGAGGGAGTTAGCGGTAGAGGCTGGGGATGCCACGTTTACGGCTAATGACAGGCGGGCATTGCAGGCGGAGTTGGAACAGTTAAAGGCAGATATAGATAGGATTTCAGTTGAGACTGATTTTAATACACATAAGTTGTTATCGGGTGATGCGTCAGGGCTATGGAGCAGTAGTAATGCTGGGATAGATGTTATATTGACAGGTGCGCCTGCTGGGGGCAACTACAAGCTGGAGTTTAGTGTAGAGCCGGGACAGAACGCTGTGTATAAGACGAATATTATGTCAGTAGTAGATAATGATTATTTGATGTTATCAGTTGTTTCTAACACCAGCGGGTTTATAAACTTTAATGGCACGGGCGATGTGCGCGCACTCAAAGATGCGACTATGACGTTCGTTCAAATGCAACCTCAGCTGGTTGATGACGGCTATGTTTTAGCTGTATATGGCACAGGTATTGACCTTGGTGGCACCTACGATGTGTTTGTGACTAATAATGTTGTTCCTCCCGGTGGTATGTGCGGATATTTATCAATGGAATTTAACGGGGACGTTGCCAATGTGGCTGGTAACACTGGCACAATTGACGTCACCCTTACAGATGCCATGACGGGCGCAACCGAGACTATTACCACAACTTATATATACTCATCAACCAGTGTTATAACAATTGATACAAGTTCGCTTACGTTTAGTAATGGAATTATGGTTAGTGGTAGTCCAGCACCAGCACTAACGTGGACGGTCAATAATGCTGTTAAAGCTGGCGACAAAGTGCTGTTCAATTATTATAATAATGTAAATGTTAGTGACGCCGTAAAAATGGATATTAAACCTGTAGGAGATAGTGCCACACTCGCTTTCAACTCGCTACCGCCACCAGCCCAAGGCTATATACTAATTGACTCTACTAGTAGTGGCGCATTTACGGTTGTTAATATAGTTGATGGTGAATTTGTTACATCAACTGTTAACTGGAATAGAGATTCTAGTAATCCAACTTTTTCAGGCACTGTGGTGTTCGGGAATTTGCTGAAGAGCGATACTCTGCCTACCACCATGTTAAAGGACGTAGCGCAGTTCACAGATTCGGATGGTCGCATGCTCTTAGATAATACTAGAAAGCTGACATTGCTCGGCAACAACAAGACTGCTGATATATATCTGGGTAAGTATAACACAGTGCAGGAGTTGAACGATAAGCTCGCCTATGCGATAGCTATAACACTAGAGATGGGCGACCCCGATGTTGAGCTTAGCAGACTGGCACATCTAGTAACAGCTGCTAGTAGCAATGGTGGTAACGATGCTGTGAAGGGCACTATTGTTATGCAGGGAGCGATGACGGGTCGGAGTTCAGAGATACGTTTTGTAGCGGATGAAGATATTCTTAGGGCGTTAAGCATAGAGCAGATACAGCAATCTAAGGATGATGTTATAGAGATGAAAGTAACAGATGCGCATACGGGGCAGTATGTCAATAGTGATTTGTCTATAGACTTTATGATGAGGGGGGTTATAAAAGGGGTTAATATAAAGCTCAACCCGAATATAACTACCAGTGCGAAGATGGATGCTAATGGCAATATAGCATTTGAGCAGGACGCAGGCTTAAACCCGCAGTATATCCATATAGCGAATAAGGAGACGGGTTCGCAGATAGGTGCGAATGCGGGGCAGTATATAGATATAAGCGTGGGCAGGGTTGATACTGTGGCGTTAGAGATAGATGATGCATATCTAACTACCTTGCCTGATGCACAGAGGGCACTTTTTAAGATAGATGCTGCCATTAAAAATGTAGTGCAGCAGAGGGCGGAGATAGGTTCTCGTATCAACAGGATGGAATATGCGTTGAAATCGTTATCTATCGGACAGCAGAATGTTCTGGCGGCGTCAAGCAGGATAAGGGATATTGATATGGCAAAGGCGAGTGCGGACTTCACGAAGAACCAGATAATGATGAACGCAGCCACATCAATGCTAGCACAAGCTAACCAACTGCCACAAATGGCACTACAGCTGATAAATAGGTAATAATAGTCGTTTAAGCACATGTAAGCACATGCAGAGAGTTTTTCCCTTGACAAGCTGTTCAAAATTTGCTATGCTCTCTACGACGTTACTTTTACAAAAACTAAGCGGTACTAAAACATTTAGACCGACAGGCTTTAGACAAGTCGCTTGAGTGCAAACATCGCACCGAGCGGACGAGTTGGATAGCTTGGCGGTTTTTTTATTATATGTATGAGGGAAACATACAAAGGAGCCTGAACGGAGTTAGGGCATATAGCTTTTGCTCGTTGCTAGCGTTGCACTTTGTCATTGAACTGGGTGCTATGTTTAGTTAGCAAAGAGCGGGTAGTTTTTGTGTCAACATCTCTAGTATTTCTGTGCTACCTGTGCGTGACGGGTAGGGAGTGTGACAGATAGGGGTGGTTTGGTGCGAGGATTGCTAGAATATAACTCTCTCAGGTAGCAGGGCATCTGTCTAGGTGTCTTGCTAGCCGAGTTTTACCTTTGGGGGGTAAAATATGGCTGGCGGTATCAACAACCATGATTAGCACAAACTACTATTGGGTGCAAGCGCAAGCGGGTATAAACAATAATTTGCTTGCTATGGATAAGAGCATTGGGCGGCTGTCAACTGGCAGACGTGTCAATAGTGCAGCTGATGATGCTGTCGCGCTTATGGCTTCGCATAGGCTCACGAGCAATGCAGCAGCATACACTGCCTTGTCTGATAGGGCGCAGGTGATGTCGTCCGCTATGAACACCGCATCTAGCGGGGCAGATTCTATAGTAGGGCTATTACAACAGATGCGTTCATTAGCTGCCAGTGCTAGCGGAGCGAGTGCGCAAGAGCGGGCAAATATACAAACCGAGATAGAGGACTTGCGCAGTCAGATAACAGCTGCGGCGAATGCGGCGTCATTTTTGAACAAATCAATGTTAAACGGCGGCTATGGTGCGGCATGGGGAGCGGCTGCAGGCTATAACGATAGCGTTGCTGCCCTTGTGCGTGGCGGAGCTGCCACAGGCGCATATAAGATAGACTACAATTTAACGGCAGGACATAATGCTATCTACGGCACTAACGCATTAACGGAGAAAAGTCTTTCTGCAGTCACTACATACACGTATCGGCCATTCAGCTGGCAAGGTTACCCCACGCCTGCCCGCCAAGATGCAGAAACCGCGTGGAATGGAGCAAAGGTTGAATTTACAACGGGGCTTACTAATAGGGTTCAGAGCCTGAATGCCCAGCTTGTAGATAGCCAGACTACGCCCAACTCTACACTTATCCCTATTGGTACTCTTGGTGGTTATGGTGGACATATGAATTTTGGAGGTACCGTCGTTCCCGGTGGTTATATAGAAGTCACGTTTAATAATGATAGAGCACTAGGTGATGCGGCTGGAACGACAGATCTTCAATGGGATTGGTTGGATGCTACCACGGGTACTCGCTATACTCATAACTTTGTTAGTAGTACCCCTGGCATTGCTTATTTGGGTGACACGAATATTAGTAATTTCCTACATATGGACATAAATTTGGGTACTAATGCTCAGTGGAGTGCTGGCGACAAGTATTTGTTATATGTAGATGGTTCTTTTGGTGCCTCTGACGAGGTGCTTGTCATAGATACCCCCACTACCACCAACCCTAATGGCACCAATTATGCCTATACTTATGTTAGCTCAGGTGTATGGGCGGACACCGCCTACCTAGCTCAGATGCGTGTAAGGCTGACTGCTGGCAACACTGCTGCAACAGGTGGCTCGGCATGGCTTGTGACGCTGGATGCCGCAGGATTCCACGAGAACAAGATTACGTGGACACCTGCTATGACACTCAATAACATCTATGATGCTACGCCTGTCACCGCCACTACCACAACTATAGGTAGCATTGCTGGGGAGGAGATTACAGCGACCAGCAATACCAAGCTGATGAACGTTTCGCAGCTGAAAGATATACTCGGTGCGTCTTCGTTCCTTACCATAGCAGGCAATAACCGATACACGAACATAGCCGTTGATGGTGAAGATACCATCGCCGACTTTGTGGAGAAACTCCGCAAAGCTATAGCGGACGATTTAGAGATGGGCAAGGTGCCGCCAAACCAGCTAAGTCGCTACCTGTCAGCGGGGGGCACATTGAACGGCGTCTATTTTGGAGCGGGCACAATAATGCTGGCGGGCGCAGCTACCGGCATAAACTCTGAAATATCAATCGGCGGCGATAGCGCATTGTTAGAAGCCATAGGGCTTAAAAAGATGAGAGACTCCGAGCAAGACCTGCTAACTGCTACCGTATTTGATGTCAACAACAATAGGGTGCTTGGCACCACTAAAAGCTACGACGGGGTAATACGCGGGCTAGTGAAAGACGCTGATTTTGCTGTTGATATAGCGGGGTGGACTAAGGCGGTCGTGAACGGCGGCAAGATGAGCTTTGTATCCACTATGGGCGATAAAACTGCCTATATAAACCTAGCCAATAAGACCAGCAGGACAGGCACAGGGCTGGAGCCTTATGTTAAGACCAATATATCATTTGGCAGTTTAACGGCGCAAACATTGGAGCTTGATAAGATAAACGTGCGGACTGAAGCGGGGGCACGGATTGCAGCAGCGCAGGTAGATGAGGCACTTGTGCGGGCAGGTGTAGCAAAAGGGCAATCTAACAGCGGTATGGGGATATTTAATACCGCTAAGGGGCTTACTGAGGTTAACAGAAACATTCTGCTATCAGCAATATCAAATTTAGTTGATGTTGATATAGCAGAGGAACAGGCAAAACTGACTAAAACACAGATGTTGTTAGAAAATGCAACCTCAATACTAATGCAAGCAAATGGAATATCGTCTTATGCCGTTATGATGTTGATGTAAATAGGGAAACTGTCTCCTCCTCCTCCTCCTCTGGGGGTGGGGGGATAAAAAGAGTTCTTGAAAGTGGGGATAATTTTCCTGAATATGGTTATCTGGATGAGTTGATAACCTCGTCAACTTTGTCTATACCGATAGTCAGGTCTTTGTTTCTGAATACTGACATATCTTTGCTGACGGAGGTGACAACCTCTGCATTTAGCACGTCGTAGGTCTCTATCTTGCCGTCAATCCAGCGTTCAAGCAGTCGTTTTAGTTCTATGCTGTCATCTTTGTGTTTCTTCCAAAGCTGATTTGATGCAAAGTGTGACAGGCGTGCCCGTCTGGTGCTGCAATGGTCGCACTCTTCATAGAGTATCACGTCTATGGTTTCTTCAGGGGTGGACAAGTTCACTAGCTTGAAACATAAGCGCCACCTGCTGTGACTGCACAAAGCTCGTTTAATAATGTTGCCATAGATATTCTTAAACACAGGTGTGTCCCCCAATTTAGTCTCTACACCTCCATTATTTGGCTATTCTCACGAGAAGTCAAGCCTTTTTTACAATTTGCTCGGACGAGCGAACTTTTTTGCAAACTTTTGACAAGCTACCTTACGTATGATAACCTGTAACTTGTTCGGACGGACAAATTATAAGGGGGGGTTTTATATGGAAGCTGTTAAACACAGGAAACTAACGCTTGATGAGGAACTAGACTTGGCGGAACGTGCGTTAGACTTGAGAGAGGCGGGCAAGTATGAAGAGGCTACAAAACTTATAAGGCAAATTCCAATGCCTGCACGTATGGCAAAAAACCTTAAAGAGATTCATGGCAAGGATTTTTTAATTAGTAGTGGCTATAATCTAGTGGAGGCTAACGAACGATATGGCACAAACTGGCTCAATCAGTGATAAAATAACTAATGAAATAGCTGATAACGCTATTTTGTTGCACGCTGGCAGGAAAGCACATAGGGACGTGTATATGGTTATGCAAAGAGAGGCGTTGGAACTGCCTGCGCCTATATTTTTATAGTATAATGATAGTGGAGGTGTTTTATGGGTAGCGCAACAGCATTAAGAGTGGAGAGTGCGGACGTATTGCCAGCGGTTGAACCTAGGCGGTATAAATACATCATTAACGGCATTACTAGATACTTCACACGGGAAGAGCTTATTGCTCATCAAGACAAGTTAATGAGGAATAGCGGGGTAAAACTTTCTAGGAAAACCATTGCAAAAATAACCGATGACGTTATTGAAACAACGTTAAAATATGACGGCGACCCACACGGGGACATGCAAGGAAAGCACTATACGTGGGCACACCAATTAGAAGCAGATGGGTTTGCTGACGTGATACACTAATGGCATCTTTTGCTTTTGATATACCCGCTAACATCAACGCCGAATATCCAGAGGCTTATTGGTCGGATAGGGTGCTATACTCCAATGTTATTAAGAATAGCGCGATAGATAGGCTTGTAAAGAACTTGGGACTTGTGATTGAGCACGATGAGGCAACAACACCAGTCTTAAAACGCAATAAAACAATAGTCTTGCCACCGAAAGGCTGTTTTCCTAACGCCTCTAACTACTATCATGCAGTATTGCACGAGGCAACACACCACATGAGCCGTAGATTAGGGCAAGACGACGACCTTTTCAACGCTATTACAAATTATAGCGTTGAAACTAATCAACTTCCTAATCTTTCAATGTTAGTAAGTTGTTTTGACGATTACAAAATGCAGTTTTGTGAACAGGACGAGTTTAAGCAGTTAGGCGTAAATCCCGACACTGCCCTGTCCGTTGCCGCTTTCTATATGAAAGAGGAAGTAAAATGTGAAACCGTTGCACTGGCTATGCTACAGCGGGCGAGCCTGCACCCTGACGAAAACGACATCAGCTATGCAGAGGGTAGTATTGCAACAGCAATGAGGATTTGCAGGTTAGCAGATTTGTCAATAGATAAAGACACTGCGGGCTATAACAGGCTCAATCAAGACATCACAGGGATAATTGAGCACTTGCAAAAAGAGTTTGAAATTGCTAAAAAACAGATTCCTTTCTCTACTGCCAAAAAAACAGCTACGGGAAGAAGATAAACTAATTGCGACAATTGCACGACGGTTTCCCCTGTTTAGGAATTATGACGTGCTCTCATATATTATGCTGTTATGCCCGGAGCCGGAATTGAACCGGCACACCATTGCTGGCGAGGGATTTTAAGTCCCTTGCGTCTACCAATTCCGCCATCCGGGCGGACAATTACATGCAACACCTGCATTCTACACCTAGAAATAAAGCATTGTCAACGAGAAAAAACAAGATACTAGATACTATTTGACAAACATATTTTTTGTATGTAACGTTAGTCCATAATGAACGGCTATATATTTGTAATCGCATTTTACTCCATAGTGATGATTGCGCTGGGCTTTTATTTCTCTAAACGCCGCAACGTTAAAGATGCATCAGGTTTCTTTGTCGCTGGCAGGGGGCTGTCTACCCGCCTGCTGTTCACTACCCTGCTTGCTAGCAATATCGGCGCAGGCTCTACAATAGGACTTGCGGGTATGGCTTACAAATACGGCATATCGGCGTGGTGGTGGATAGGTGCGTCTGGGCTAGGCTCAATATTCCTTGCCTACTGGGTAGGTCCTCGCATATACGCTAAAGCTTGCGAACACGGCTTTTTCACGCTGGGTGATTACTTGGAATATCGCTACTCAAAGCTGTTCCGTGGAACAACTTCACTGATGATGGGTATCGGCACGCTGGCAATATTCGGCGGACAGTTGCTGGGTATTGCATGGATATTACAGACGGTATCGGGACTGTCAAAGACTAGCGGCATACTTATAGGCGCGCTGGTAGTGGTGCTATACAGCATATCAGGCGGGCTTACATCAGCCGCCGCAGTTAATATGTTCCAGATAGCGGTTAAGATGCTCGGTTTTGTATTAGCTGCCGTTGCCGCTTATGTAGCAGTGGGCGGGTTTAGCGGATTAGCGGTTAAGATAGCCGCAGTTGCACCGGTTGATAATGTAATGTTAAGCTGGGACGGGATAGGTTTGACTGTTATTATAGGGTTCTTTTTGATGTTGACGCCATCTTTTTGCATATCGCCGGGGCTGATAGGCAAGGTATATGGGGCAGAGAGCGTTGAAGCGGTCAAACGCGGCACTGCGCTGAATGGCGTTATGCAATGGCTGTTCGGTATGCTCATTGTGTTTATCGGTATGAGTGCTTTTGCTATGGTGCCTACCCTTGCTAATAGGGAGCTTGCACTGCCTACGGCTATTATTGAGCTGATGCCGTTCTGGATAGCGGCTCTTGCTCTAGCGGCTATATTCGCCGCAGAGGTGAGCACGTCAGATGCAATACTCTACATGATAGCGGGTGCATGGGCGAACGATGTCTATAAAGGGTTGATTAACCCAAACATATCCAGCAAGAATTTGTTGATACTAGGGCGTGTGATGATGGCGGTGGGGGGTGCAGTGGCAATCCTCTTTGCGATGGTGTTGCCAAATATTATTGGTGCGTTGACGATATTCTATACGCTAATGTCAGTGAGTTTGGCTGCGCCGCTGTTTTTCGGGCTGTTCACAAAGTCTGCCGACAGCAGGGGGGCACTGCTATCGGCTATAATAGGTGTTGTTGTGACTATTTACTTTCAATTTTTTGCCACCAAACATGGCGTATGGCTCTTAAATGCACAGTCCACAGGAATATTGTTCAGCATAGCATTTATGGCAGTTTGGACACTAATGAGGAAGTTGAGACTACCACGCCCCTGCTGACAAGTTTCTTCCGCTAGTTTCATCTCGCTCCATTGGCACAACGTCTGCAAAATAGCTCAGCGCACATGCATCCGCACTATCAGGTGAATAGCCTAGTGCGCGTTTGAGTTCGTCTTTGCTTGCAATCTTGAATACTCCGTTCTCCCGCACCTCATATTCAATAGCGCACAGCTCGGCATGCAGTTTCCTATCTTGCGGCAGTTTTAAGCCCATAGTTAGCGCACTTTTCAGCCGTTTATACATCTCCGCCCGCCTGTTGAACATCTTCCCGTTCATAGACTTCGCCCCCACATCAGCTGGCAACACCGGTAGCCCCAGCTGTCGCAGTCTGTCATATAGCCCTGCCCCTAGTCCGTTAATCTCTACAAATATCGCATCGGGCTTGCGAGCGGCATCGTGATAATCGCTTGCTATAAAGTCGGCAAAGTTCATCAAATCAGGCGTGCTTTTGCGCACTAATTCGTAAATGATACTATCGCGCCGTTTGGCTATTACGCTCATATCGTCCCCCTGCCGTGCTACGTCTATACCCCATACATCTAGTCTGCCACCTTTGGGCGTGAAACCTCCTCTGTATTGGCTAGTTTCACCCTCCATAGCCATACTCACCAGCTCATAGCCGAAGAGTTCGCAGGTGCCTTCGTCTATAAAATCCCCGTAAATTTCCTGTCGCACAACGCCACCCTCGCCACCTAGTTCTGTCAACATTTCGTCTATCGCCCCCTTGTCAAGATTTGGGTTGTCATAACTGCTAAACTTGAACGCTTGCCAGTTCTTGCGTTTAGCCGCCTGCTTGTATAGCTCGTAAAATAAACCTTTCCCTTTCGGCGTGCCCCCGATAATAGCTACGGAGTTAGGGTTATCTAACATCATCGGTCTAACGGCGTTCTGCCATAGATAGCGATTTTTTAAGATAATTCCCGCCTCGTTCAGCACTATTAAATCGTAGCCGAACCCCTCCCAGTTCTCTGGATTGTCCGCACTGCGGAAGTCGCAGGTGTTGCCTGATATTGTCAATAGCTTTTCAGACACCTTCCACTGCCATAGTTCCTTTGGGATTTTCTTCAGCATCGGCATAAAGTAGCGCGATACGTAGTTGCGGATGTTCTGGTGTATGGTGTCGCCCCATAGGACACTGCCATAAACGCCATCTAGCATACTATGCACTACGTAATACGCCGCCCCTTTGGTAAAGCCAAGCCTGCGCCCTTTTGCTATAAGCCGCACCCTTGCGTTACAATCACAGAATACAGCTCGCTGGGCGGGGCTATAGCTAAAGTCCGAGTTCTGCCGCCTCACGACTCTCCTCTGCGACCTCCTCATTATAGGAATGAACCTCTAGCCATACACTAAGCGCAGCCTCCGATATGCGGTATGTGGGACGTTTCAAATGTTCGTTCAGGTTGATAGCTGGCAAATCCCCCGAACGAATATGCTCCCGCACCCACTTGAACGACACCCCCAACCGAGCCGCTACCATCGGCACAGTCAACATCTTCTCTGGCATAACACCACCCTCCCCTTTTATAATAAATATTCACTATTATATAGTGAATATATACTAGTGTCAACTTTTTTATTCTTTTTTTGTTGCGCTATCAAAATTTAGCAACGCTTGTCTTGATTAGTTGCTATTTTTCCTTAAACTTTCCCTAACAATCTGCCGATAGCGAGTGGCGTTGCATGGAGGCAAAGACTAAAATGGTATAGTTGTAATAGGGGAGAGCCATGCAGATTTATACTAATTCGTTGTCATTTACTGCCAACAGACATCTTAATGTTGCCAATCGCGCGCTGGAGAAGAGTGTAGAGGGGTTGTCTAGCGGTTTGCGTATCAATCGTTCTAGTGATGATGTAGCTGGGATGGCAGTGTTTGAGAAATTACAGATACAGTTAAAGGGTATGGCTAAGGCGGCGATTAGTGCGCAGAATGGCATTAGTTTTCTGCAGGTAGCGGACAGCAGTATGGGTGTTATAGGCGATATGCTGCAGCGGATGAGGGAGTTAGCGGTGGAGGCGGGGGATGCCACGTTTACGGCTAATGACAGACGAGCATTGCAGGCGGAGTTGGAACAGTTAAAGGCAGATATAGATAGGATTTCAGTTGAGACTGATTTTAATACACATAAGTTGTTATCGGGTGATGCGTCAGGGCTATGGAGTAGTAGTAATGCTGGGATAGAAGTAATATTGACGGGTGCGCCTGCTGGTGGCAACTATAGGCTGGAGTTTGAGGTAAAGCCGGGACAGAATGCCGTTTATAAGACGAATATATTCAAAGGAAAGAGCGACGCAGTAGTTAGCAATTACTCTATTTCGGGGGATACGGCTCTCGCTGAAAGGCTGACTATCAATATGTCATCTACGCCACAAGCAACTGGCGACATGGGCGAAGTGCTATCTGGCTTTCCTATCGTGAGCACTGCCCCCCATTTTTATTTTTCTGGTCCGGTGGCTGATACGGCTGGTGCGACTAATATGGTTGGTTCGGGTGCGCTCCTATGGTCTGATAATGCTGCGTGGGGGAGCGATACCGAGCATAGTTACGTTAATGCATATTGGCCTTTTGTTGCGGCGGCGTCCGTGTCTGATATGGCAGTTTATTTTAGCTGGGACTCTGCCAGCAGTGCCAGAAGTTTTTATGTAGGCATAGAATATAAGGGGACAGGACCTATAGCTAACGCAACTGATGCAGCAAACTTTGAAATTACACTTTACAGCGTGACGAGTGATGACACGTTTGTTATAGCGGCAGGAGCAGGCGTAGGGGGTTATTTGCCTGGTAGTGCTTGTTATCTGAACGTTACTGCTCCTGCCTCTCTTGGACTTGGTATTGATAGATTTAGTCTAGCTGTTGGCGATATTTCTCACATAGTGCCTGGCACAAAGGGGTTGATGGGTATAACGTCTACTAGTTACAGTGCAAGCTCCACATTGGTGCCTGCTGATTACACACAACGGATAGTTAGTATGGACGTGTCAGTTGAGAAAAAGGGCAAGATGAATTTCGGAGCATACCCCGATACGGGTGATTCTAAGATAGGTTTCCAGACGCCACGCGTTATATGGGATAGAGATAATGGCGACCTGCAATACAATGTTGTTACGATTGATGAAGCGGGCGATTTTAAGGTGA